>CBEVTG010000310.1:0-3402 GCA_965552745.1 uncultured bacterium | reverse complement strand
CCCGGATGAACCGCTCGAGACCTACAAGGCAAAGCTGAAGCAGCTCGCCGACTTCTACGCCGCGCCGACCCGCAAGGTGGTTTCTTACTGGACCATGGGCTTCAATCAGCACACCCGCGGCACCTGGGTCAACGAGCAGGCGTACATGGTGCATCTCCTCACTGGCAAGCAGGCGAAGCCCGGCAACGGCGCCTTCTCGCTCACCGGCCAGCCGTCAGCCTGTGGCACCGCCCGAGAGGTCGGAACGTTCGCCCACCGCCTGCCAGCCGACATGGTGGTGGCCAACGCAAAACACAGAACCCGCAGCGAAAAGATCTGGAAGCTTCCTTCCAGGACGCTCAACCCCAAGGTCGGTAGCCACGTTACAAAGATGATGCGCGATCTCGAGGACGGCTCCATCAAGTGGGCCTGGATGCAGGTAACCAACCTTTTCCAGTCCACCGCCAATGCCAATCACTGGATCCACGCCGCACGCGAGAAGGACAGCTTCATTGTCGTGTCGGATGTCTACCCGACCCTCTCCTGCAAGGTGGCTGACCTGATCCTTCCCTCAGCGATGATTTTCGAGAAATGGGGATCCTACGGCAACTCGGAGCGCAGAACTCAGGCCTGGCGCGAGCAGGTGGCGCCACCGGGTGAGGCGCGCAGTGATGTGTGGCAGATGCTGGAGTTCTCGAAGCGCTTCAAGCTGAAGGAAGTCTGGGGCCGCAAGCCCATACCCGGCTTGAAGGCCGAGAACTTCGAAAATGACTACCTTCCCGACTTGTTACCTGAAGCACAGGCGATGGGGTACTCACCCGAAGACACGCTCTACACTGTGCTCTTCAACACGGAAGCCAACCGAAAAGTGTCCTGGCCGGACCCTGTGGCCAAGGGTCGCGACAATCACACGGTCGTCCACGCCGGTATCGATTGGTTTCCGGAGAAGGCGTTGTTTGATGAATACACCGCCTTCGGACGAGGCCACGCCCATGATCTGGCGGACTTTGACACTTACTACAGGGACGAGGTGCGCGGCCTCCGCTGGCCCGTGGTCAACGGCAAAGAGACACGCTGGCGCTTCAACGAGAAGTACGATCCTTACGTGAAGAAGGGAAGCAAATTCGACTTCTACGGACCCGCGCTGAAGTCTCTTCCTCGAGGGGATCTCGACGCGATCACCGACTCACAAAAGATCCCCCTTGCGAGCAAGGCCAAGATCTTCTTCCGCCCCTACGCGGCTCCACCCGAGAGTCCGGACAAAGAATACGATCTGTGGCTCTGCACCGGTCGCGTGCTCGAGCACTGGCATTCGGGAAGCATGACGCGCCGCGTTCCTGAGCTGCACGCTGCGGTACCGACCGCTCTGATCTACATGCACCCGCAGGACGCAGAGAAACGCAGTCTGAAGCACAATGACCTCGCCTGGATCGAATCGCGCCGTGGAAAGCTCAAGGCTCGGGTCACGACGAATGGACGGAACCGGGTACCGCGAGGCCTCATCTTCGTACCCTGGTTCGATGAGGGAGTGTTCATCAACAAGGCTACGCTCGACGCGACCTGTCCGATATCGAAACAGACCGATTTCAAGAAATGTGCCGCCAAGGCCTATAAGGCCTGACCGCTGGGAGCTGGGTGAATCATGAACAAGATGATCAGTCTCGGGTTAGTTCTCATCCTGATCAGCTGCGCTGACGTCGCGCCAATCCCCGATTCGCAGATCGGGTTGAGCAAGGAAAGCGTTTTCGAGGTTCCCAACCCCGATCCTGTCGAGGAGAACCTCACGGATCCCGGTGAAGGGCCGTTGGTGCCGAGGGCCTTTACGGGCTCACCTCCACGCATATCTCACAGCATCGCGGACATGGTGCCGATCACCCGTGACGAGAACCTGTGCCTCGACTGTCATATGCTGGAGGAGAAATCTGCGGGGGAGCCGACTCCCATCCCTGAGAGCCACTACGTCGATCTTCGCCACGCACCGGATGAGGTTCGAGACACACCGGCGGGCGCGCGTTACAACTGCACAATGTGCCACGTCTCTCAAACTGGTGCGGCTCCTCTCGTGGCGAACCGGATCGGAGAATAGGCCGGCAGCGTGCTTGGTGCCTGGGAGGGTATGCCTCCCCACCCTGATCGAGATTTCAAGCTTCTCCGAACCTCTCACCTAGCTATTCTCATCGGCCTGTTCCCTTGCAAGCAAAGGGCCGATCGAAAGATACCCACCGGGCACAGTCGTTAGTGGAAGACTAGTTGAGAAAAGAATCAGGGAGTGTTATACTTCGATACTAGGCGAAGTAACGTAGCATATTATGCGTGATTTCCTGTCCATCACAAGGGCCCTGAGCGACGAAGCCCGAGTCAGAGCGCTCCTGGCTGTCAAGGACGGTGAGCTGTGCCTGTGTCAGATCATCCACCTCCTGCAGCTCGCACCGTCCACGGTCTCCAAGCATATGAGCTTACTGGTACAGGCAGGTCTGCTCGAATGCAGGAAGGAGGGGCGCTGGCGCTTTTACACCACGCCCGGCGCAAACGCCCCAGCGGCCGTCAAGCAGGCTCTGCGCTGGGTGGCAAGCGCTCTGAGCCATGAACCGGTGATTTCCGGCGACGCTCAAAACATTCGTAAGAGTCGTAAGAAGAGCCTGGAGGAATTCAGCGCCTGCTACCGAAGCTGAAGGTGCCGTAAGACATTCTTCATTCAAAGATAGTTCAATGTCACTACCAATCAGCAAGAGACTCTCTTTTCTCGATCGTTTCCTGACCCTATGGATTTTCTCGGCAATGGCGCTCGGTGTGGGTTTGGGATATTCCGTAAGCGGTATTGAATCATTCATTGATCAGTTCCAGATCGGCACGACGAACATCCCGATTGCCATCGGCTTGATCCTCATGATGTACCCGCCCCTTGCCAAAGTGCGGTACGAGAAATTCTGGGTGGTGCTGGACCACGGCAAGATACTGGCACTTTCGCTTTTTCAGAACTGGATCATCGGCCCGGTGGTCATGTTTGCACTGGCGACGCTGTTGCTGCGAGACCTTCCTGGTTACGCCATCGGTCTGATTCTCGTCGGTCTTGCAAGGTGTATTGCCATGGTGCTCGTCTGGAACGACCTGGCCAGGGGAGATCGCGATCTGGTCGCAGGTCTGGTCGCGCTCAACGCGGTGTTCCAGGTGTTGTTCTATGGGTTCTACGCCTGGCTTTTCGTGACGATGCTTTCACCCCGAATCGGTCTTCAGGGGGCCATCGTCGACGTGAGCATCACCGAACTGGCCAAAACAGTCTTCATCTATCTTGGGATCCCGTTCCTGGCAGGTGTGATCACTCGCATTATAGGCCTGCAGCTCAAAGGAGCGGAATGGTACGAAAGGGAGTTCATCCCACGCATAAGTCCCATGACGCTTGTGGCCTTGCTGTTCACGATCGTG
>CBEVTG010000309.1:0-3403 GCA_965552745.1 uncultured bacterium | reverse complement strand
GGTAGGTGGCCGAGGGACTCAGCTGAGTAAAGATCATCCCAATGAGATCCTCATCTCGATCGATCCAGAAATGGGTGCTGGCCGCACCACCCCAGAAGAAGATCCCGGAGGATCCGAGAACCGATCCCAGTGCCGTATCCGTGACCACAGCCCCTGTCAGACCGAAGCCGAGGCCCTGTGCATCGAACTGATACCAGCCCGCCGCCTCACCGAGTGGACTCGGCCCCAGTTCGGGGCCGAGATGATTCATCATCATGAAATCCACCGTCTTGCGGCCCAGGATGCGAATGCCTTCCAACTCGCCCCCATTGAGAAGCATCTGGGCAAAACGCAGGAAGTCCGCGGGCGTGGAAACCAGACCGCTTCCTCCATGCGGCACCGTCTCCGGATCGAAGTATGAACTATTTTTGGATTCCGGAACCCGTTCCATCCTTCCGTCGGGCAGCGCCTTGTAGAGGGCCGCCAGGCGGTGCCGGTTCTCCTCCGGCACCACGAATCCCGTGTCGATCATCTCGAGCGGCTCGAAGATGTGCTCGGCCAGGAACCGATCGAACGGCTGTCCCGAGAGCACCTCAACGAGCCGACCCAGGACGTCCATCGACACCCCATAGTGCCATTCGGTTCCCGGCTGGGCGATCAGCGGCAGCGCGGTCACCTTCTTGGTGAATTCCTCGAGGCTCGAGGCGGACCACAGTTCCGCATCCGAATAGAGTTTCGGCACCCCCGGCTTGTCGTCCCCATAGATGAGGCCGGAGGTGTGGGTCAGCAGGTGCTTGATGGTCATCGGCCTGGCGGGCTCGGTGCGAAGCTTCTTGCCCGAGCCGCTCTTGTACACCCTCAGGTTCTCGAATTCCGGCAGATATTTTGAGACCCGATCGGTCATCAGGTAGCGGCCTTCCTCGTACAGGATCAGTATTGCCACTCCCGTGATCGGCTTGGTCATCGAGAAGATGCGGAAGATCGCGTCCGGCCGCAGTTCCTTCTTCGCTTCCACATCCATCAGGCCAATCTGATTGAAGTGGACGAGCTTGCCGTGTCGGGCAATCACGGTCGTAATACCCGGCACCTTCTCCTCCTCGACGTACCGTCCCAGCTCGGAGCCGATGCGCTCGAGCCGCCCCGAGGAGAACCCGACCCTTTCGGGCCTCGAGAGGCGAGGCCCCTGTGTCGGCTCCGGAGCCGCTGCCACCTGGCTCCCGAGCAGAAGAGCAAAGAACAAAACCACGAATCGGGCTGCGACCCGACGATCCCTGGCAGAAAAAAAGACGCAGCTTCTCAAAATTCTTGAATCTCGGCTCATCAATTCAGATATCCATGATGGCTTCCACTTCCCGACTGAGACGCGGAGGTTTTGATGCGAAAGAGATGGCAAAAAAAAGAGCCATCGACAGCAGAAGCGCGATGGCTCCTCCGTGTACACCGTATGGGATGCCTATATCGAATACCTCAATACCAAAGTTGACCACGAGGCTGGTGAGAATTGCAACTCCCGCGGCAAGCGGCGTGGCGCGCTTCCAGTTCAGGCCGATGGCCACAGTCGGAACCAGGGCCGCGGCAAACGTTCCCCAGCCGAACACACCCAATAAGGCCACCAGGCGCTCGTTCTGGTAGTGCGAGTAGAGGGCGAACAACGCGGCCAGAACACCGAGAAGAACGGTACCGACTCGTGCCCAGAACAGCTCGTTGTGTAGCGAGCGACCCTGGATTGCCTTCGGTATGTCGTGAACGATGGCCGCCGCGCCAATATTGAGAAATGCGTCGGCCGTGGACATGATGGCCGCGAACAATCCGGCGAACACCACTCCGGCCAGAAGTGGATGAGCATACGTCTGCAGGAACACGGGCGCCGCCGTGTCGGCGCTGGTGAGCTCGGGGTGGCCCCCCTGAAGAACGAGCGCACGCATCACCAGGCCGATGCTGACCCACAGGAGCGCCGTGAGCGTGTAGCCGCCAACGCTCACCAGCGGAATATATTGATAGTCTCTAATTCTTTTGACCATCATTCCCTTCGTCAGCACCTGCGGCTGGCCTGAAACACCCACGGCGAATACCAGATACCAGGAGAGACAACCGAGCATTCCGTACGTACCCCAGGGTCCAGCCGCTTCCGCATCATCCGACATGACAATGGCAACCGCCTGTGTCGCGCCCCCATCTACCGCCGCGATTGCAGCGAAGAAGACAAGGACGCCGGCCAACGCCATGATCGTCCCCTGGAAGACATCCGTGTACACGCCCGCGATGACGCCACCCGTGACGCAGTAGAACAGCAGCACGGCGGTGGAGATCACCATGCAAACCAGGAGGCTGATGTCCGGCGCAAAGCTCGTGCTCTGCATGATGCTCTGCAGAACCATGGCCATGGCCAGGATCTGCGTCGCGAGATATCCCATGACACCCATGAGAATAGCCAGCGCCGCCAGAAACCGGCACGATTCGCTCCCGTAGCGCGCCGCCACTACATCCGGAAGAGACACGCTGTCAAACATGCCGGCAAAGAGGCGGAGCCGCTTGGCGAGCAGGAAATCGCTCACACCAAAACCCACCGCCGTGGTCATAACGATCCAGACCGAAGCCAGACCCATGGAGTAGACGAGCCCGGGTCCGCCCACGAACCCGAAACCGCTCATCATGCTCGAGAACAGGGCCACTCCCGTTACCATGATGCCGAGATTTCTCCCCGCCATAAAGAAATCTCTCGTTGATTTCGTGCGCCGCAGGGCCCACACACCAACGGCGATACAGATCGCCATGTAACATAAGACGGAACCGAGGATGATCGGGCTGCGCAGTTCTTCCATCAGATGTCTTTCGCCCCGGCGCCACCGGGTGCATTCGTGGATGCAGCATCAGCCGGTCCCGTTCTGCGCATGGCTTTTTCGGCCAGCAGTCGCTCGTACTCGGCGCAATCGCCGTCCGTCAGGACCCAGCGCCGGAATCCAACCACGAAGCAGAGCGTGAACAAACTCATCAGCGGCCAGATACCGTAGACGAGCAACGCGCTCGGTGCGGGAAAGGCAAGGAAGATTCCTCCGTCATCGCCGGCGAGGTAGCTCCGGTAAGCCAGCACCAGCCACGTATAGGCCACGATGTGCACCGCGACGCTCACTGCCATGGGCAGCGTCAGGCCCCGGAAACTGCCACCCTTTCGAGCCCCGAATGCCATCAGAGTTCCGAAGAGAGCGGTCAACAGAACACCGAACACCAGACCGTGCCAGAGGACAGGGCCATTGCGCTGAGATCCATCGCCTCCGTGCAGCATGCTCGGGTAGCCGGGGTGCGGAACCGCGCCTGCCGTCGTGGCGCCCCCTGCGAGCATGGCGGCGCAAAGAACGACGAGCATGGCCAACCCGAGGCCGAAGATAATCTTGTCCAGATTCATGTGAGGAGGAATCGTTCAGGT
>CBEVTG010000308.1:0-3405 GCA_965552745.1 uncultured bacterium | reverse complement strand
AATCGCCATGCTGGTGGCAGTCTCGGTGGGTCTTCCTCTGGGAATTTTGATGACCCGCTCCCCCGCTCTGCGCAAGCCCATACTCGGAAGCGCCAACATCATGCAGACGATTCCGAGCCTGGCTCTCTTCGGTTTCCTGCTTCCGCTCCCGCTCATCGGTCAGCGCGCCGATGTTCTGGCCATCGTGGCTCTGACTCTCTACGCCCTGCTGCCGGTCATCCGCAACACCTACGCGGGGATCGAGGGGGTCGACCCGGCAATGGTGGAGGCGGCGCGGGGCATGGGGCTCAGCGACAGGCAGCTTCTCCTGTACGTGCAGCTGCCGCTGGCGCTGGGGGTGATCATTGCGGGGATCCGGGTGGCTACGGTCATCTCGGTGGGTACCGCCACCATCGCCGCCGCGGTCGGGGCCGGCGGACTCGGTACCTTCATCTTCCGGGGCGTGGCCATGGTGAGCAACTCCCTGATCATGGCAGGAGCGATTCCGGCGGCGCTGCTGGCGATCCTCGCCGATGTGTTGCTGGGGATCCTCGAGCGACGCCTGCGGCGGGGGTGGTGAACATGAAAGACCGACAAGGGACTCGGACCCTGTGCGGAATCATTGCCGTCGCAGGCCTGCTTCTTGCCGCCTGCGGATCCGATTCCGCCGACCGGATCGTCATCGGTTCCAAGAATTTCACCGAACAGGCCGTCCTGGCCGAGATCCTCGCCCAGCACCTGGAGAGGCGAACCGATCTGGCGGTCGAGCGCCGTCTGTTTCTGGCGGGGACCCTCATCTGCCATCAGTCGCTCATCTCCGGCCAGATCGATCTCTATGTGGAGTACACGGGCACCGCGCTGACGGCCGTCCTGCACGAGCCCACGCGTGCCGATGCGGGAGAGGTCCTGGAGCACACCCGCCGGCTCTACGCCGAGCGTTTCAATCTCGAGATGCTCGATCCCCTCGGCTTCAGCAACACGTTTGCCATCCTGGTGCGCAATGAGGACGCGGAGCGTCTCGGCCTGAGCACAATCTCGGACGCCGTTGCTCACGCGCGGGAGTGGCGCGCCGGCTTCAGCTACGAGTTCCTCGAGCGTGAGGACGGATTCCCGGGCTTCTCCAAAGCGTACGGGCTCGAGATGTCGCGACCTCCCCGCCTCATGGACCTCGGGCTCGTCTACAGGACTCTGCGCGACGGCCAGATCGATCTGGCCGTTGGAAACTCCACCGACGGCCTCATCGACGCGCTGAACCTGTCCATGCTCGAGGATGATCGTGGATTTTTCCCGCCGTATGAGGCGGTGCCGGTGGTGCGCCGCGAGACCCTCTCGCGCCATCCGGAGATCGCCAAAGCGCTCGCCGAGCTCTCCGGCAGTATCAATGAGACCGAGATTCGCAAACTCAACTACGCCATCGCCGGAGAGCACCGCAATCTCAAGGAAGTCGTCCGGCAGTTTCTGAACGCCGAATTTCCCTGATCATCCCTGGAGCCGTTCCACCGCTGCAGGGACGAAAAAAATCCCGGCTGCGCTGTTGGCGCGGCCGGGCTCGTGGTTTCCTGCGCGGGACGCCGGGCGTCCGGTGAAGCGCTGGCTTACTTCTTGAAAGCTTCCTCTACCAGCGGCTTCAGCTCACCCTTCTGATGCATCTCGGTGACAATGTCACAGCCGCCGACAAACTGGCCCTTGATGAAAACCTGCGGAACGGTGGGCCAGCTGCTGACGCCCGAGAGCACCTGGCGGATACGCGGATCCGGCAGAATATCAACCGTCTTGAACGGCTTGCCGAGCTCCTGAAAGATACCGATCGTGCGGGCCGAGAAGCCGCACATCGGCATCGATTCGGTTCCCTTGGTGAACAGGACGATCTCGTTCTTCTCGATCTCATCCTTGATGTGCTGCAGTATTTCCTCGCTCATGGGTTACTTCTCCTCGAGTGTGACACCCTGCTGGTTCGCCTCTTCGGGCGTCCAGGTCTTCAGGGCCAGGGCATGGATAATCTGGTTGGCCATCTCCTCGCGTACCGCGGCATAGACCATTTGATGTTGCTGGACGAGGGTCTTCCCCTCGAAAGATGAAGACACCACGACAGCACTGTAATGATCGTTCTCCCCGATGACCGCGACCCGGGCTCCGGGGATGGCCTGCTCGATCTTCTGTTGGATCTGTTTCGGTTCCAAAAGCGGTGACCTCCTTAAATAGGACCGAAATTGTACTATATTTTTTGCCCGTCGACGAGTATCCGGGCCCGGGTGCCTCCAGGTCGTGAGAACACCCGGCCGCCCCCTTTGTCGAGCAAGACGACTTGACGCCGGCACAGGCCGGGGATACGCTGCGCACGGTAAAGACTTGGTGGGAGGGTGGTTGCAGTCTGCCCCCACCACCAGATCAAACACTCAAGCATCACCTGAGATCTCTGGGGTAACTGCCTTCAGATATGCCCGCACCTAACACATTCGAAAGCCGAGCACAGCTCAAAGTCGGCAAGATGAGATACCGAATCTACCGACTGAGCGCGCTCGAGAAGCATGGATGCTCGGTCTCCCGTCTTCCCTACTCGCTCAAGATTCTGCTCGAAAACCTTCTGCGGCGTGAGGACGGTCATAGCGTCCGGGCCGAGGAAATCGAGCGCCTGGCCCGATGGGATCCGGCCGCCCAGCCGAGCGACGAGATCGCCTTCATGCCGGCCCGCGTTCTGCTTCAGGACTTCACCGGCGTTCCAGCCGTCGTGGACTTCGCCGCCATGCGCGAGGCAATGAAACGCGCGGATGGGAATCCCCAGGCGATCAATCCCCTTCTTCCGGCCGACCTGGTCATTGACCACTCGGTCATCGTCGAGGAGTTCGGCACGCCCGATGCCTTCCAGGCCAATGCCGATCACGAGCTCCGCCGCAACCGCGAGCGCTACGCCCTGCTGCGCTGGGCTCAGCAGACATTCAAGGGATTCCGGGTCGTACCCCCGGACACGGGGATCGTTCACCAGGTGAACCTGGAATACCTGGCGCGTGTCGTTTTCACGGATGGCGGGGCAACCCCGGACGCCTACCCGGACACGTTGGTGGGCACCGACTCTCACACACCGATGGTCAACGGACTCGGCGTCCTCGGCTGGGGCGTCGGCGGGATCGAGGCAGAGGCCGCCATGCTGGGGCAGGCCGTGTCGATGCTCGTCCCTCAGGTGGTGGGGGTGCGTCTGGCGGGAAGCCTGGCGGAGGGTGCCACGGCCACCGACCTGGTACTGACCGTAACCGAGATGCTGCGCCGGCACGGTGTGGTCGGCAAGTTCGTGGAGTTTTACGGCCCGGGAGTGGCTTCGCTGCCTCTGACCGATCGTGCCACCATCAGCAACATGGCGCCGGAGTACGGCGCCACTCTGGGGATCTTCCCGGTCGACGAGGAAACTCTGCGCTACCTGAGATTCACCGG
>CBEVTG010000307.1:0-3411 GCA_965552745.1 uncultured bacterium | reverse complement strand
CGAGGACTGGGTGGGGTTTGTCCTCAACCGCCCCATGGCTCAAGAGCCGGGCACGGTTTTCGTCTATAACAGCGGAGTCTCACAGCTACTCTCTCACATCATCAAGCAGTCGACCGGCTCCTACATAGATGAGTACGCCGAGCGCCATCTGTTTGGGCCGATCGGCATCCATGAGTATTACTGGAAACGAACTCCGACAGATCTCCCCGACACCGAAGGAGGGCTGTACCTGACGCCGCACGATCTGGCGAAATTCGGTTATCTGTACCTGAAGGATGGTGTCTGGGATGGCCAGCGGCTGTTGCCTGAGGGATGGGTGCAGGAGTCAACGCGGTATCACGTGACCGGCATATCCGATTCAGGTTTTGACTACGGCTACGGGTACAAGTGGTGGTTGCTGCCCTATACGGATCCTGGGAAAGCGCACGTGTACTCGGCCTGGGGTTACGGAGGGCAGCGCCTGTTCGTCGTGCCCGAGGACGATCTCATCGCGGTGTTCACGGGATGGAACATCTACGACATTGAATCGATCTCCGCACGCGTTCTGTTCGACCACGTCTTGAAGGCTGTGAAGATCACGCATGAATGACCATGGAGCGATCATGAAACCGGTGCCTTGGGTGGCAAGCGTTCTCTGTTGTTTGTTGTTGTTTGTGTCGGCCGGGGCGGACGAGACCAAAAGCACGCCGGAGCCCGGCGAGGAGTACAGCGATTTCATGGCCAGCGGGGGACTCGTGCCCGGCGCGGCCGCGCCGTCGAAACAGGAGGGTGAGGGGCCGTTCCCCCGGCTGGTGATCCGTGGCGCGACTCTGATCGACGGCTCCGGAGCGCCGCCTCTGGGACCGGTGGACATCGTGATCGAGAAGGGCCAGATCGCCCAGATCGTGAGCGTCGGGTATCCGCAGGTGCCGATTCGCGAGAATCGGCGGCCGGCAGCGGGAGATCATGAGATCGACGCCCACGGGATGTACGTGCTGCCGGGTTTCATCAATGCGCACGCCCACGTTGCCACTCCACATCATGGACTCGCCGGGGAGGTGCCTCCGGCCGAGTACGTCTTCAAGCTGTGGCTGGGGCACGGCATTACCACGGTCCGGGAGGCGGGCTCATTCAATGGTCTCGACTGGACGCTCGCACACAGGCGCCGCAGTGCCGCCGGTGAGATCACCGCGCCGCGGATTGCCGCCTACGCGTTCTTTCCGGTCGATATCGAGCTGCCCGGCAGCATCACGACTCCCGAGGAAGCTCGACAGTGGGTGAAAGCGGTCGCCGCCAGGGGTGCCGACGGGATCAAGTTTGTCGGTGCTCCGCCGGAAGTGATGAAGGCCGCACTCGGCGAGGCAAAAAAGCGCGGCCTCGAGACCGCCTGTCACCACGCCCAACTGGCGGTTGCACGCATGGATGTCCTCGATACCTCGAGCTGGGGACTCACCAGCATGGAGCACTGGTACGGCCTGCCTGAAGCACTCTTCACCGACCGCACCCTCCAGAACTATCCTGCAGACTATAACTACAATGACGAGCAGCACCGTTTCGGCGAGGCGGGAAGGTTGTGGGAGCAGGCGGCCGCTCCGGGAAGCGAGCGGTGGAACGAAGTGATCGACAAGCTCGTCGAACGCAGCTTCACGCTCGTACCGACGCTCACCATCTACGAGGCGAGCCGCGATCTGATGCGGGCCATGCGCGCGGAATGGCACGACGATTACACGCTGCCGACCCTATGGCGCTGGTACCAGCCCAGCCGCGAGGCCCACGGCGCCTACTGGTTCAACTGGACCACCACCGACGAGATCGCCTGGAAGCGCAACTACAGCCGCTGGATGGCTTTCCTGAACGATTTCAAGAACAAAGGCGGCCGCGTGGCGGTGGGTGACGATGCCGGATTCATTTTCAAGCTGTTCGGGTTCGCGTACATACGCGAGCTGGAGCTTCTTCAGGAGGCCGGTTTTCACCCGCTCGAGGTGGTGCGCTCGGCAACCCTGAGCGGGGCGGAGCTGCTTGGCATGGAGGACGTGATCGGATCGGTCGAGGTCGGAAAGCGGGCGGATCTTGTAATCGTTGACGAGAATCCTCTCGCTAACTTCAAGGTGCTTTACGGAACGGGAGCCCTCCGTCTGGACGATGAAACCGGAAAGGCCCGGCGTGTCGGGGGAGTGCGCTGGACGCTGAAGGGTGGGATTATCTACGATGCCCGGGCTCTTCTGGCAGACGTGCGCCGCATGGTGGCGGATGCCAGAACGGCCGAGTCCCGGGTTCCCACTCCTTGATCGATCCCGAATTCCTCGCCGTCTTACCCGTCGTCTTTCTCGCCTTCGTGCTGAAAGGTCTGACCGGGTTCGGACCCGGGCTGGTCATCGTACCGGTCGCGGCGGTGCTCATCGGCGCCCAGGAGGCGGTGCTTCTGATCGCGTTTCTGGATCTGGTGAGCAACACTCTGATCGCCTGCAGGGACCGCACCTCGATCAGTTACGGCTTCTGGCTCCCGATGGCAATCGCCATGGGGGCGGGAAGCCTCATCGGCGGGCTTTTTCTCAGGCTCGTGCCGCCACGGGATTTTTCCTTCCTTCTGGCGGTCGTGGTCGCCCTCGTGGGGGTGTGGTTCCTGTTCGGAAGGATCAACGGAAATGGGAATCCCTTGCAGACCGAGCTGCCTGCGAAGACCGGGCCGAAAGATACGGCGGTCGCCGTTTCCACCGGCGTCTTCGGTGGCTTCTTCGGGCTCGCGGGCATCCTGATTGCTGCCTACCTGGGCACCTTCCTCGCCAAGGAGCTCCTGCGCCGTGTGCTCGTTCATATCCTGCTGGTGTCGGCGACTGTGCGTGTGATCACCTACACGGCCACTGGCATGTACACGCTGAACATCCTTCTGCTGGCCGCGGGCGCCATCCCCCTGCTCCTGGCCGGACTCTACTGCGGAGATCGATTATTATTCCGGATATCGGAGCTGTGGTTCAGCCGGGTCATCGGCGCCGCGCTGCTCATCTCGGCCGGCCGGATGCTGCTGTGAACCCGACCGTGCGGGATGCGAGCACTTCAGTCGAACCAACGACACCCTAGGCTCACATCATGGTTCCGGTGCCCTAGAGGAATCGTCCTGGTGCGCAAATCATGAAAATTGTGCGCTTTCTGGCGCTCGTCACCCTGCTCAACGTCATTCGTTATCTGGTGGTGGGGCCCATCGAGTCGGTGACGTTTCTTCCACACCTTTTCGGGGAGATGGAGAAACACGCAACCTACTTCGCCACCGAGTTCACTACCATGGACTGGGTGACGTCATATTTCTACAACTTCATGGTGTGGCTCGTGGCGGTCTGGGTGTTTCATCTCATGCGCCCGGTTCTCAAAGGATCGGATCTGACGGCCAGCCTGAAAGTCTTCTCTCTCATGTGGCTGTTTTTTGCGAGCGTGAGC
>CBEVTG010000306.1:0-3423 GCA_965552745.1 uncultured bacterium | reverse complement strand
CATCGCCTCGCGGCGGTTGCGCGCGTCCATCTGGTGGCTGCGCCGGTCGCCGAAGGAAGGTGTCGATTCCGCCGCATCCCGGAACGGGCCGTAAAACGCCGAAGCGTACTTGGCGGCGTACGACAGGATGGGAAGATCCGGGAAGCCGGCTTCATCCAAAGTGCGCCGGATGGCACCTACCCGGCCGTCCATCATGTCGCTGGGTGCGACCATGTCGGCTCCGGCCCGGGCGTGCGACACCGCAGTGCGGGACAGCAGCTCGAGCGTAGGATCGTTGACGATCTTTTCATCCTGGAGTACCCCGCAGTGTCCGTGATTGGTGTATTCGCACAGGCAGACGTCGGTCAGTCGGAGCAGCCCGGGCACCTCTTCACGCAGTTTTTTCAGTGCCTGCTGGACGATGCCGTCGTCGGCATAGGCGCCAGTGGCGCGATCGTCCTTGCTCTCCGGGATGCCGAAAAGAATGACGGCTCCGATGCCTTCCGCAAATGCCGCCCCGGCCTCCTCGACCAGCGTGTCGACCGAGTAGACGAACTGCCCGGGCATGGAGGAAACCTCCCGCCGCAGGCCTTGGCCCGGTTTCACGAACAGTGGCATCACCAGGCGATCGGGCGAGAGATCGGTCTCACGAACCAGATCGCGCAGGCGTACATCCATGCGCAGTCGCCGCAGCCGTGTGGCGGGGAATCTCACTCAATCCTCAGGTTCATCATCATCGTCCAGAAAGAAGAACGACTCTCCACAGTGGCGGCTGCAAAAATGACGGCCGTGGCGGGAATACCGGCATTCCTCGCACGTGTGCTTGTTGCAGAGGGGGCAGCGGAACATGTCACCCGCAGGTTTTTCGAGATGGCAGATGGTGCATTCCATGATGTCTGGATCCGAGCCAGCCTCGATTCTAGCAGAACTTGACCCTTTTTCTAACATTAGGTAAACTAAGGTACTTACGGTGAGGCGGTGTAGCTCAGATGGTCAGAGCACGCGGCTCATATCCGCGGCGTCCGGGGTTCGATTCCCTGCACCGCTACCATTTCCCGGTCGCCCATCCGCCCCGCCCGCCGCTGCGGTGAGATTTCCATGATGAAAACAGCCGACCATCTTGCGGAACTGCAGAGCCGGTTTTCCTTGGCGCTGACGCATCACTGTCAGGTCCAACCCGGCCAAGGAGTGGTGGTGGCGGTCAGCGGTGGCGCCGATTCGCTCTGCCTGCTGCGCCTGCTCTTGAACTTTCAGACCCGCCACGGCTACCCGGATCTGCACGTGGCGCATCTGGACCACGGGCTGCGCGGGCAGGAGTCGCGGCGTGTCGCTGTGGCTATGCGGCGCCTGAGCCGCCGGCGCGGGCTGCCGTGCACGGTGGAAGCGCTGCCGGCCTGGAGCACGCCCCCTTCGGAGGACGATCTTCGCCGGGCGCGCCACGCATACCTCGAGCGGGTGGCTGATGCCACCGACTCCCGGTGGATCGCCCTGGCGCATCACCGGCGCGATCAAGCGGAAACCGTGCTCTGGAACCTCGCGCGGGGCAGTGGCCGGCGCGGGCTGGGCGCCATGAGGTACGTGGTCGGGCGCCGCATCCGCCCGCTGCTCGAGGCCTCGCCGCTGGATCTGCGCAAGTACCTGCGCGGGTGCCGGCAGCGCTGGTACGAGGACGACTCGAATCGCTCGCCCGTCTACACCCGGAACCGTGTGCGGGCGTTGATCCCGCTGCTCGAGCGCCGTATCCATGCGGGGGCGGAGCGCAACCTGGCCCGCGCCGCCACTATTCTCGGGGCGGAGGACGAGCTTCTCGACTCACTGGCTGAGAGACGCCTCAAGGATCTGATGCTCCACCAGGGTGCTTTCCTGGCCCTCGACGCAGGTGCCCTGCGCACGGATCATCCAGCGCTGCGCTGGCGCGTGCTGAGGGGTGCGGTGCGGGTGCTCAGCGAAGGGCGTTTTTCGCTCTCTCTGGCGCGCACCGAGCGTCTGGCGAAGCTGGCTCTGAGCGCGGGCGGGTGCATCGACCTGGGAGGGGGGTACCGTGCCGAGCGTCTGAAGCGACTTCTCATTTTGCGACGCCCGAGACCTCTGGCAGCGCGTAGCCTGAGCCCGGTGCCTGTGGTCCGGCCCTCACGGATCAGGCGCGGTGTCCACAGAGGCTTGACGTAAGTTCTTGAAGATGCGAAGTTTGAGAGGGTATCTGGTCCGTTAGCCCGTGTGGCCCTTTTGAGCCCCCGACCCTTCGGCGGAGCGGCGGAGTCAAATGTGTGGTCGCAGGCTCCGTTATGAAGGTAATATGATGATGGTGAAGAGGCCCGCCGAGATCCTCAAGCCCGAAGAGGAGATACAGAAACGGGTGGTGGAACTGGGCGGGTGCATTTCCCGGGAATACAAGGACGAGCCGATCACGGTGCTCGCCGTGCTCCGGGGCACCTTCATGTTTGTGAGCGACCTGGTGCGCCGCATCGAGGTGCCCGTACGCTGCGGTTTCGTGGAGATTCGCGCCTCGCGCCGCAGCGAGCTCATGACGGAGATTGCATTCGCTTCGATGATCGACGTGGAGAACCGTAACGTGCTCCTGGTGGACGATGTGCTGGACACGGGAATCACCATGGCTTACCTGTGCCAGCAGCTCGATCTGCGCCGGCCAAAGAGCCTGCGAGTGTGCACGCTTCTCGACAAGCCGCACCGCCGCCGCATCGATCTGGTTCCCGATTTCTGCGGTTTCCAGGCTCCGGATCGCTTCGTTGTCGGTTACGGTCTTGACTACGAGGGCGAGTTTCAGAACCTGCCGTACCTCGCGCTCCTCGATGAGGAGACACCAAAAGGAGCAACCAAGTGAACGCCAGACTCAAGACCCTGCTCCTGTGGGCCATTATCCTGCTCGTTGCGGTGGTGCTGTACCAGCTGCTGAGCGGTGATGCGGGTACCAAGCAGGGTCTGACCTATACACAGTTCCTGGAGCACGTCGAGCGCGGTGATATTCTCGAGGTCGAGATGGAAGGTCACGACGCGGGCTATTCCATCCAGGGCAAGCTGCGCGATGCCGAGGCGGGGCGCGGATCCGCTTCCTTCAATACCGACGCGCCCCTCGACGACGAGCTCATTCCGCTGCTTCGAGCCAACCACGTCGACATCAAGATCAAAAAGCCGAAGGAGAATGCCATTTGGGTGTCGCTCCTGTCGTGGCTTCCCATGATTGCGGTCATTGCCATCTGGATCTTTCTCATGAGGCAGATGCAGACCGGTGGCAACAAGGCTCTGTCGTTCGGCAAAAGCAAGGCGCGGTTGCAGTCCAGCCAGGGCAAGAAAGTCACCTTCAAGGACGTAGCCGGTGTGGACGAAGCCAAGGAGGAGCTTCAGGAGATCATTGAGTTCCTCAAGGAGCCGCAAAAGTTCCAGAAGCTGGGCGGGAAGATTCCCAAGGGTGTTCTGCTCATGGGC
>CBEVTG010000305.1:0-3436 GCA_965552745.1 uncultured bacterium | reverse complement strand
GCCATGCACGGTCTTTTCTTCCTGATCGATCGTTTGTCCGGGCTGGTCTCGGGCCGTTATGCAAAGATGGACACGGTACGAAAGCGGCTGCAGCCGATCCTGTTTCCAGCTACCAGTCCGCCCGCCCCCTAGACCACCGTGAAATGAGGCCGACGGCACCCGCCGTCGTATATGGCGTCCTCGGTAACAACCTTGTCAACGTGGAGGTCGTGCTCTTCCATCGGCACCGCTTCCACCAGCTGACACTCGAATGCAAGAGCAATAAGAGGCGTCTGCGGCCGGGCTCGTCGGAGCAGGCGATCGTAGAAGCCCCGGCCGTGTCCCATGCGGCCGCCCCGACGATCAAACGCCACTCCGGGAACCAGAATCAGATCCACGTTTCCGACGTCAAATTTCCTGGCGGGAAGTCCTCTGAGATCGTTGCGCGGCTCCAGGATGCCAAAGCAGCCCGGCTCCAGCTCTTCCATTTTCTCGAGATGAAAAAGCTCGAGATTGTCGTCCACGCAGCAGGGAACAATCACCTTCTTTCCCGCTTCCAGGGCGCGCCCCAGAAGCGGCCGGGTACGAACCTCGCTGCGCACATCGACGTAAAACTGCACGCGCCGGGCACTCTGAAACTCCGGTAGCGCCTCGACCCGTGCGCAGATTATGGCACTCTTGCCGTCCTTGTCCGGCTCGAGGTTGCGCGCAGCCAGGATCCGTTGCCGTATCGCTTTCTTGTCAGACACATCACGCTCCGGTGAAGCCATGATTATAGCGTCGACCGGTCTTCATGAGCGCCACCGGTCCGAGCGGACAACTGGAGCAGATGCGGTAGAATGATGCGGCCGCGGTGGCATTATCATGTCTTAAAGAGGCTCCCATGAGCACACCGGACCGTCCGCGCTTCATCCCTCTTGAATACGACCGACCGCCTGAGTACGAGGTTCGTGCCAGGACACGAGAGCTGCTTCAGCTGATGCGCCGGCGCCGGAGCGTGCGGGATTTTTCTCCCGACCCGGTACCGACGGAGATTCTCACCGACCTCATCTCCACGGCCTCCCAGGCGCCTTCCGGAGCCAACCGCCAGCCCTGGAGCTTCGCCCTGGTGACCGACCCGGTGACTCGACGGAAAATCCGTGAAGCCGCCGAGGCCGAGGAGAAGAAGAGTTATGAAGAGCGCATGCCCGAGGAGTGGCTCCTGGCCCTCGAGCCTCTCGGCACCGACTGGCATAAGGAATTTCTGGAGATCGCACCGGCGCTGATCGTCGTGTTCCGGAAGGACTGGGAGACGCTCGCGGACGGGAAGAAGCAAAAGGGATACTACGTCTCAGAATCGGTCGGCATCGCCTGTGGCTTTCTGATCTCGGCCATTCACCAGGCCGGACTCGTCTGTCTCACCCACACTCCCAGCCCCATGAAGTTTCTGGCTGAAATTCTCAACCGCCCTCCCGAAGACAAACCTTTTCTGCTGATTCCGGTGGGATACCCCGCGCCCGGTGCCCGCATTCCTGACATCCCGCGCAAACCCCTGGCCGAGATCCTGAGCGTAGTATGAAATGACGGATAGGCTCACCGATTATTCCGAGGTCGCGGTCCTGATCCCGTGTTTCAACGAGGAGATCGCCATAGGAAAAGTCGTCTCGGATTTTAAAGCGGCCCTGCCCGGCGCCCGCATCTATGTCTTCGACAACAACTCCACCGACCGGACGGCCGAAATCGCCCGCACCGGCGGTGCGATCGTCATTCCCTCCCCGAGGCCCGGAAAGGGATACGTCGTGCGGCACATGGTGACGCAGGTAGAGTCTCCGGTGTACGTCATGGTGGATGGGGACAACACCTATCCCGCATCCCAGGCCCCCGCGCTGCTCGAGGAGTTCCGCCGGAGCGGTGCCGACATGGTCGTGGGCGCGCGGACCCTCGACTCCGAAACAGGATCCTTCCGAAGGTTCCATCGTTTCGGAAATCGCCTCGTTGCGAGCCTCATCTCGATCCTGTTCCGCTCCAGAGTCACCGACGTCATGTCCGGGTATCGCGCTTTCTCCCACGACTTTGCCAAATCGGTTCCTCTTCTATCGGGCGGATTCGAGATCGAAACCGAGATGACGCTGCATGCCGTCGCCAAGGGGTATGTCATACGCGAGATCCCGGTGCACTACGGAAAACGAGCCGAGGGAAGCGAGTCAAAACTGCGCACGGTGAGCGACGGCTATCTCGTGCTGAGAACCATCTTCCAGATCTTCAAGGACTACAAACCGCTCGTCTTCTTCACCGTGCTGGCAGTCCTGCTGGCGATCCTCTCTCTTTCCGTGGGCTGGCGCCCGGTCGCCGATTACCTCTCGACGGGCAAGGTGGCCCGTTTCCCAAGCGCCATTCTCGCCGCCGCTCTGGGAATCATCGCAGCCATGAGCCTGGCGGTGGGGATCATCCTGGACACGCTGGCCAAGTTCCACCAGGAAAACTTCGAACTTTTCCGGCGCATCTTCAAGGAATGAAGTGGCGCACCGATACGCAGCTCAGTGAGCCGCGGGCTGCTGCTCGTAGATTGGCAGCGACGAGCGGGTGGAGGGACTGAACGAGAGCGTGTCCATCGGGCATACGGTGACGCAGATGCCACAGCCGATGCACGAAGAGGTTCCGTTGTCGAGCGGTTCCTGTTTGAGGGCGTATTGCATCACGTCGATACCGACCTGGCAGTTGCGGGAGCATTCGTTGCAGGCGATGCACTTGTCGTTGGCGACGATGCGGAACCGGGAGATGCCGAACCTGGTGTACGCCCTGGAGAATAGCTGCATCAGCTTGGCGAGCGGGCACCAGTAGCGGCACCAGACCTTGCCGCCGAAGAACGGATACAACGTCACCGGCAGGATCCCCACCAGCCAGATGTCCGCCACCACACGGTAAAGGTGGATCCCCAGATCCGCCGGAGCCCTGAACAGAGCCACGCTGTCCCTGCCAAGCATCAGGACAGTGACTGCGGCAGCTAAGATCAGAACCGCCATGTTCATCCACTCCCACCTAATCGAGACCTTCCCCTTGGGCGCCAGGTGCCGCCACCGATCGCCGAAAGTCTCCGCCAGTCCTCCACAGCCGCAGATCCAGGAGCAGTAGCGCTTCCCGTGAAATAGAACCAGGATCGGAATGATCACGAAGGTGAGCAGAACACCCCATACGATCCAGATCTGATGCGGATCGTAGAAGAACGTGTAGAAGAACAACGGCCAGGCATACACAATCCCGTAGGCTCGCCAGGCCTGCTCGGCGAACTGGGGATCTCCCGCCAGCCTCTCACCGATCCACTGGTATTTCACGGCCCACGTGAATAGAAATTCCGGGATGATGAAGAAGAACAGCCACTGGAACGACAGCAGGCTGGCGAAACGCCAGATCTGAAACTTGTCCTTGCGGTCCAGCCCCCAGCGCTTGAGCGCCTCCAGCCCGAAATAGGTCATGAGAG
>CBEVTG010000304.1:0-3452 GCA_965552745.1 uncultured bacterium | reverse complement strand
ACTTAACAATTACTATCCCGTTTGTTATCAGTGTATTACATGCCTTCATTTAGCACGGGTCGTGCAACCACCGAAAGAATTATCAATATTCAAAGATTCTACAAATTTGATACATTCGGCGCGAAATACTTTACTTTCTTCAATTAGCACACTTGTCTCAAATAGATCTCATTCTCAAAATGAGACCGTTGAGGTCAAAACTTACTTGTGTCGATTGGACAGGTGGGAGTATAAGAAGTTAGATGAACCCGGCAGCACAGCCACAGGCATCTGGTTCCCCCCGAAAACCCGACAGGGTTGACGCCCTCTATTCGATCGCCTCACTTCTAGGTGCAGTCTCCGATCCGGACGAGATCCTCCCCAAGGTCCTGGGAGCAGCGGCAGAGATTGTTTCGGCCGATCGAGTTCTTCTCTTCACGCTCAACTCTCTCAAAGGGGAGCTTGAGCTATCAGCCAGTCTCGGGCTTCAGGAGGACAGCATCCAGGACGCGCTCGACATCAGCCGGGAGACTCTGAGGGAGGCCGCCGGGGGCAAGCAGATCATCTCCCTGGACACGCAGACCGATGAGGCTTTGCGCGAACGGCGCAGCATCGCGCGCTTCGGCATCCGGTCGATCCTGTGCGCCCCGCTGGTCCTGAGGGGGGAGACACTCGGCGTTCTTTACATCGATTCGCGCCAGGGAGCACCCCTGTTTTCGAGCGGGGATATCCGGTTTCTGGAAGTGTTCGCTCAGCAGGCCACGCTGGCGATCGACTTCGCCCGGCGGTTTGGGCGGATGAAAGCAGACACGCGCCGGCTTCAGCTCGATGTGGGCTCCGTCACCGAACGATTCGGAATCATAGGACGCAGCAAGGCCATCCAGTCGGTATGGGAAACGATCGAGCGACTCGCGGCCTACACCATGCCCGTCCTCGTGCATGGGGAGACGGGGACCGGCAAGGAGCTGGTAGCCCGCGCCATCCATGAACAGAGCCCGCGGCGCGACGCTTCATTCCTGGCCGAAAACTGCGCCGCTCTTCCCGACACGCTACTGGAGAGCCAGCTCTTCGGGCATGTACGAGGAGCCTTCACGGGTGCCACCCGGGATCATGAGGGGCTCTTCACGCACGCCGACGGCGGTACGCTGTTTCTGGACGAGATCGGAGAGATGGCTCCGGGCCTCCAGGCCCGCCTCCTGAGGGTCCTCCAGGACGGAGAACTGCGGCCTGTGGGAAGCGAAAAACGACAGAAGGTCGATGTCCGGATCATTGCCGCAACCAACCGTAACCCGCAGGTAGCCATCGAACAGGGACAGATGCGAGAAGATCTCTTCTACCGGCTCGCCGGCGTGCGCATCGAGATACCGCCGATCCGCGAGCGCCGGGAGGACATTCCCCTGCTGTTCTCACATTTCGTCGAGGAGGGCGACGGCACCCGGCTTTCCCCCCGAATCGATCCTGAAATCTGGAAGCCGTTGATCAACTACGACTGGCCTGGAAACGTGCGCGAGATCCAGAACGAGGCGAGACGTCTCGCTCTTTTATGCCAGGAGAGCGATTCGCTCACGCTCAAGGAGCTGGAGCGTTATGGCTGCGTGGCGCTATCGCCTCTCAGCGAAACCACGGGGAATGATGACGGCATTACCCCTCTTGAAAACTCCGAGCGCCAGGCGATCACCCGAGCCCTGCGTGCATCCTCCGGCAACCGGGAACGCGCGGCCCGCCTCCTCGGGATCAGTAGAGCCACCCTTTTCAGAAAGATCCGCAACTACCAGATACAGAAGTGAGATCCTCTTTGGCATTCTCCGCCTTCCCATAATGAAGCGAGATGCCCAACGCGCGAAATCTGCGATACAGCTTCGGGCGATTCCAACCAATCGAGCGTGCAGTTTTTGACTTATCGCCTACGTATTTGCGAAGTGCGGCCTCTATCATGAGTTGCTCCTCTTTCTTGATCAACCTACCGTAGTCCCCTCGCTGCTCGCTCAGGCAATAGTCCAGGATCTCGGAGGGGAGGCAATCGACATGGATGGTGTTTTCCCGCTGCATGAGACTGGCGCGTTCGATGGCGTTTTGAAGCTCACGGACATTTCCCGGCCAGTAGTAGCTCATGAGCACCGCCAGCACTTCTTCTGAAATACGGGGCTCCGGGATTCGTTGACGGGTGGCAATTTTCTTCACGAAGTGACTCACCAGGTGCGGGATATCTTCCCGTCTTTCCCTGAGCGGAGGGATGACAATCCGTACGACGTTCAGGCGGTAGTACAGGTCCTGACGAAAGCGCCCTGTCTCCATGAGATCCCGTAATTTCCTGTTGGTGGCTGCCAAAATCCGTACGTTGACGCGCGCGAGCTGCCGGCCACCGACAGGCCGAACCTCTCCTTCCTGGAGCACTCGCAGAAACTTTCCCTGCATTGGGAGGCTCATCTCCCCAATTTCATCCAGGAAAAGAGTACCTCCGTCCGCGATCTGGAATATTCCTAATCGGTCGCAGCTCGCTCCCGTAAACGCCCCCCTGACATGGCCGAATAGCTCACTTTCGATTAAACTTTCTGTCAGAGCTGCACAGTTCTCAGTGACGAATACCCGATCCCTTCGCGCACTCTGGCGGTGAATCTCACGAGCCACCAGTTCCTTGCCTGTACCGCTCTCACCTTCGATGAGCACGGCAGAGTCGCTGTGGGCAACCCTCGAGATAATGCTGAGAATCCCCCGAATCGCTTTACTGACGCCCGTGAAGCTCGAACTATATGCGAACCCCTTATATCCGTCACACTTGCCCTCAATCTCTGTTTCAGCTTCCGCGTTGTACGCCTCCATATCGGTCGATGCCTTTCTCCAGTAGATTTATTGTGCCTAAACCTCAACCAGCATGATCAGGAAAAGTGGCAGAAGCGCCAGGCACAGATCAAAGACAAGCCTCTGCACTACGTGATTCCGCAGACGTCGAATCCACACCTCATCCACCATGTTCTCGTGACGGTTCATTGTCTCCTCCTTGTCATTCCAAGTTCCCATGATGCCCACTCCAAGAGCAAGGGTTATGCCAGAGCTCTTATCAGCCGGAATCGGAGCTGGATCCACGGCCATAACTCATGTTAAATCAGTAACTTATACGGCTTCGAGAGAAACCCGAAGCGATGTAACGACGTGTAACATGTAACAGAACTTCGGGGGATGTGTAACGGTTACAGACGTGACATGTGACATTCCACCGGAGGTACAGGGCGAATGTCAGCGGCGACCTGGGCGGCCGAAATCAAGAGGGATGTGGTACTTACGCATCCGCCGGTAAAGTTTCATCCGATTCCAACCCAGAATCCGACAGGCAGCGCTCTTATCTCCACTGGATTCAAGGAGAGCAGCTTCGATAATCCGGCATTCATCATCCTTTGCAGGGGTCTGAGGGTTTAACCTACTGGTGTCGCTGGGCACGTCTCCACTCGACACATCCTCGGGCAGGTGGAGAACTT
>CBEVTG010000303.1:0-3456 GCA_965552745.1 uncultured bacterium | reverse complement strand
CGACCTCACTTCCAGCCGCACTCATTGAAAACGCCCCGCCACTGAGCGCGGCGCGTCACGCGCTCCCAGTTGCCTTCAACCCGGAAGTTGAACGAGGCGATGTATTCGAATTCGCACAGCTTCAGGTTGCGCATGCGCTCGTCGAGATTCAGTAGATCTGCATTCGATCAGCGCGTACCGCTTCCGCAAATCAGCCGAGGACACCGCACTTCCTTGTCAGTGCGGTTGACGTGTACGAGAGGGGCGGGGTAGACTCGATTGTGCTCCCGATCGAGCGGCCGCGAGGAGCAAAGCTGCTGGAGCGAGTTCCACTCTGCTGTATGAATGACCCGTCCAAACGCGTCTACCAGAACGTTCTCGAGACTATTGGTAATACCCCTCTCATCCGCCTGAACCGCATCCTCGGCGGCTGCCCGACACAGGTGTGGGCCAAGGTAGAGTTCTTCAATCCGGGCGGAAGCGTCAAAGACCGCATCGGCGTCGCCATTATCGAAGCGGCCGAGCGCTCCGGTGCTCTCAAACCGGGAGGCACCCTGGTTGAATCCACCGCGGGCAACACGGGCATCGGGCTGGCCATGGCGGCAACGCTGAAGGGGTACAACTGCATTTTTACCGTACCCGACAAGATGAGCAACGAGAAGGTAAAACTTCTCAAGGCGTTCGGAGCGGACGTCGTCGTCACGCCGACCGCTGTCAGCCCGGATTCACCGGAAAACTACGTCAATGTGGCCAAGCGAATCGTGGAGGAAACGCCCAACGCCATCCTTGCCGACCAGTTCGGCAATCCTGAGAACCCCGAGGCCCACTACCGCACAACCGGACCCGAGATATGGGAGCAGGCGGGAGGACAGGTCGATGTCTTCGTATGCGGTGCCGGTACGGGCGGGACCATCAGCGGTGTCGGCCGTTACCTGAAGGAGCGCAATCCGAACGTGCGTGTGGTGGCTGCCGATCCTTACGGTTCGGGACTCAAGGAGTATTTCGAGCGCGAACGCATGGGACAGTCGAGCGTATACCTCGTCGAGGGAATTGGCAGTGACAAGATGCACAAGACTCTGCACCTGGAATACGTGGATGAGTTCCGCAACGTCAACGATCGGGACTCATTCCTGGCCGCCCGCCGGCTGACACGCGAGGAAGGCCTCCTCGTGGGAGGTTCCTCGGGAACGATCGTCCACGTGGCCCTGCAGCTGGCGCAGGAGCTCAACGATGGGAAGCGCGTGGTGGTTTGCATGCTTCCTGACTCCGGGGAGCGTTACCTGAGCAAGTTTCACTCCGACGAGTGGATGCGTGAGAAGCGGATGCTGGAGACTGACAAGGTCTCGGTGCAGATCCTGCTGGACAACAAACCACCGTCTTTCGCCGGTGTAATCTCGGCCGAGGGTGCTATCACCGTTCGCGAGGCTCTGGATCTCATGAACCAGCACAACATCTCGCAGCTTCCCATCATCGAAAAGGGAGAATCCATCGGCAGCCTCAAGGAAGGGCGCCTCATGAACGCCGTCCTCAAGGATTCCTCGGTGCTGGGTGCTCCAGTCAAACCTTCCATGGCGGGTCCCTTTCCGGTCGTGTCGTATCAGGACACGCTCGAGCACGTGACCCGCCTGCTCACCCGTGGAAACGGTGCCATCCTGGCGCGCCGTGCCGGCCGCATCGTCGGAATTGTTACCCGTTACGACATTATTCACTTCCTGACCCAGCGCCAGTGATGCCATTGGGCGGGGGGCGAAAGGACAGGTATAATCGTCGCGTCATGCTTGGTGTCTCTTGCAGCCGTTTTCTGAGCCTGGCTATCGGCCTCGTGGTGATCCTGGCTCTGGGTCCACCCGCCCTTGCCAGCGGCGTGACAGTGGCGGACATCGAAAGACTACTGAGCGGCGGGGTCGGTGAGTCAGTCGTTCTCCGGCATGTCGAGCGCTGGGGACTCGAGCACGATCTCGACGTGACGGATCTTCTGAGGCTCGTGGAAGCGGGCGCCTCGGAGGGCCTCCTGGAAGGGCTGCTCGATGGTGTCTCCTCCAGCTCGGGCCAGATCACTCGCGTCGAGATGCTGCCGGGCGAAGGAAGCCTGTTGCTGACTAATCTGGATGAACAGGGGCGCAGGATCGGTGGTGAGGTTTCGAACTCGGTACCGTTCAACCAGGTGAGCCCGCCCGTCACGATGTACGGGCCCGTGGAAGAGCTTTCTGCGGGTTCCGTGGCCCGTGCGACAGCCGTACCACTGGAGGCCAGCCCACCTGCCGGCATTAGCCTCGTCCGGCCGTATCCGTCATCGTTTTTGACACCCCCGCGCACGCTCCACAATCCCGGTGGCTACACGCGCTACAAGCTCTATTACAGCAGGGCTCCGTACGACGGTTTCCGCACCTGGGTGCCACCTGTGACCCTCCTGGTGGGTGCGCCTGTGATTGTGAGTTCCCATCCGCGCACTCCGTACGGACCGGTTCTGTTCTCCTACTGATTCTGGAAAGTCCGATAGGCAAAGAGCGCCGCGCGCCTTTACAGGTGGGACCGCATCTGGTATAAGAAACGCGTCTCTGGTGAGCGGAGACTCGAGATCGAAATGGAACCCCTTACAATCAGAGAAGTTGCGCGCCGGGTTAGACTCCACCCCGCGACGGTTCGCCGCTATATCAAGCAAGGACGGATCAAAGCGGTCAAGGTGGAAGGAAAATTTGGCGAGGAGTACCGGATCGATGAACAGGATCTGGATCTGCTGCGCAGCGCCGCGGAGCAGCCTGCGGCGGCACACACCGAGATGGTACCGGCGCGCGAAAGCCGGCGAGCGATCGCTCGCGTTGAGTCAGTGGATGCCCTGGATCAACATCTGCGCAATTTCGTGCATGTAAGCGTCTACAACGAATTGATGATGAAGCACGAGCAACTGCTCGTGCAGTTCGGAATGATCCGCGCCAGCGGCCAGAAGCTGCTCGACTTTAAGGCCGAGATCGACCTGAAAAACTCGGAAATCAAGCGGAAAAACCACGAGATCCACGATCTCAAGCGGCGCATCATCAAGGAAGTGGATTTTCTGACGCGCCACTTGCGGGAGGCGGAGATCGAGATAGAGGAGAAGAACTTCCAGCTTGCCGTTCTGAAGGAGAAGGTGCGGAACCTGGAGTTGATCCTCACGAACCCCGAAGGTGAGAATATCCCCGTGCGCAGAGACCGGGCCCAGGACTCGGCGGAAGACGATCTGCCATCACTTGAGGCGCGGAGCCATCCGGATTCACTGCCTCCAGAGCCCCCTTCAGGATACTGAGTAGAATTAAAGTTCGCCCGCTCGCTGCCGCCGGGACACGAGCATGGCGTCGTAGAAGGCGTAGATATACGCTACCAGGGCGACCGAAAGAGCGATCAATCCCCCGATCGTGAACTCGAGCCCGAAGATCATCTGGTAGCTGGAATCCCAGAGGCTCCACAAGGGCCTGTACAACAACGACACCCCTGAAGCGT
>CBEVTG010000302.1:0-3473 GCA_965552745.1 uncultured bacterium | reverse complement strand
AGATCTTGGCCTGGATGTCCTCCTGGAATCCGGTCATGAGCGCCAGGGCGATGAGCAGGGCCATGACGCCGACCGCCACCCCGAGGAAAGAGAGCATCGACAGGAGCGCAATGAAGGCGTTGCGGCGCGGCGACAGGGTGTAGCGAAGAGCGACGTACAGGGAAAAGGAGGGGCTGGCCCTGTCTGGGGAGGGTGAAGCAAGCTCCGGAGGCATCATCGAACAAGATTATAAATCATTTATTTCCAATTTGTTGGAATCCGCCTCATTCCACCGAGCCGGCCTCTTCCGGCTCCTCACCAGGTCGGTCTCCCGGGAATACGCCCTCCGCCTCCGCCCCGGTCCGGCGGCGAGCCTGCCAGGCGCCGCTCCCCGGCCTGCCTCCCGACACATCCATGCTCTGCCAGGTTCCCCGGATGAGCGTGCCCGTCCGGTTCACGGTTCCCTCGAGTTCCATGGAGCGGCCCAGACGCGAATCGATGCGGCTCATAAACACTTTTCCGCTGACCAGCGTTCCCTGCAGGCTGCCGTGGTGACCGCCGTTCTGCAGATATTCACCGGCCAGAACCGTACCCGATTGCCGGAGGGCAAAGACCGCCCGGCTGCCCCCGGGAGCCAGCGTGACGTCCCATAGACCGGAGAGTGATTCCGATGGTCCCGGAAGCTGGGCTGTCAGTTCCGCCAGACGCTGCTCTCCCATCCGGATCTGCTCCTCCCGCGCCCGCACGGAGTCTCGCAGCGCGCGGATGCGTTGAGACGAGAAGGCCACCTCCGCCTCCAGGGCACGAACTTCTTCCTCCATTTGATCGAGCACTGCGCCACTCGTCACCCCTCCGGCCGCCTCGATCAGCACGCGGATCTCCTCAAACCTGCGTGCCAGAGTGGCGTAGAGTCCCCCACGGCGCGCCATTTCGCCGTTCAACCTCTCGAACTCTGATTCCAGTACGCTTCTCTGCACTTCGAGCGTGACCTCGAGGTTGAAGATAGCCATACGCAGGCTCTCTCCCGGCAACCAGTCTTGTGCGCGACCGGCGGAGAAGACCCCTGCGAGCAGGAAGGCCGAGAGGAGAACCGCCCCGAGAGGAAGTTTGCGGGTGCACCGCGGTCTCATTTGGGGACAGCTCCGGGCATGCGGGGCTCAAAGCCGAGCAGGCGCGCCGCCATCTGCACGGCCCCTTCGGCCACCACCGCTTCTACGCGATCCGCCAGGACCCACAACCACGTCCCGCCGCCGGCCGGATCGTTGCGGATGAGTCCAACGTGGGGCCGCGGGCGTTCTTCGAGTTCGGCGGCGGTAAACGGCTCCGGCCCTACCGTGAGATCGTTCGAGGCTCCCAGCAGTTTGCGCAGTTTCGCCTCGCTGGGCAGATTCTCGACCTCCAGGTGCAGGACAGCGGTGTGAGCATGGAACACCGGCGCCACGGTCATGAAGAGGCTCACCGGAACATCGGCCGATCCCATGAGCGCACGCACATGGGAGGAGATCAGCGTGCTCTGGGCGCCGGTGGCCTGCAGCACATCGGTCGGCATCAGGTTGAAGGCGAGCTGCCTGCCAAATACCTGTCGCGGCAGCTCCGCGAAATTGAGAACATTGATCGACTGCTGGTAGAGCTCCTCGACCCCCACCTTGCCGAAGTCGGAAGCAGGCCTCAAGATCACTCCTCGCAGGGCGGTCACTTCGAGATGAGCCGCAAGCGGAGCCACGATCGTGTGCACGAGGTCGGCCACCGGATGCACCCCACCGATCCAGCCGCGACGGGGTTTCGGCGGCTTCGCCTGCCGTCCCAGGGCAGCGAACGGCATCTCCTCAGTGATGTCAGTGGTATTCGTCAGATCGATCGCCAGATAGCTTCCGCTCGACGGCCAGTTGCGATAGGCGCCTCCGGTCGCGGGGTCCTCGCAGAAGAAGGCGAGTTGAACTCCCTCGAGCGCCTGCTCTTCCGCCTTCAGGAAGATTTTCGGTTCGCCCTTGAACTCGGTAAGGCTGCCCTCGCCCGGACCCGAAGCCAACAAACGCACCTCGTTGTAAGGGAAGGGAGTTTTGGAAAGCACCTCGCGCAGCACCGCCGCGAACGGGTTGGTGCCGACGATCGCCAGATCAACAGGGCGGCTGTGCTTAGGGTTCCTCGCTCGCATCCTGGGCTCCGAGAGCCGATCCCACCAGGCGACTTCCGGCCCGGCCGAGTCGCTTGGGCAACAGGCCCGAGATGATGTAAGCGAGAGACAACAGTGCGAGGAAGACCTGCGGGTTGAAGGCAATGGCGATATAGATCAGCGCCACGGTGACAACCGCCAGAAACGGTTTGCGTACGATCTGATCAATATCTTTGAAGTTGCGGTAGCGCAGGCGGCTGATCATCAGAATGGCCACAAGGACGACCACAGCTGTCATGGCGCTTGCGGCCAGACCGTCAGCCACCCGTTCCGGGTGGTAATTCACCATGGCGGCAATCGTGAGTGCTGCGGCGGGAATCGGCAGACCCACGTTGTAACGCCAATCCGCGTGGCGGCGCAGGTTGAACCGCGCCAGGCGCGCGGTCCCGCAGGCCACGTACAGGAAAGCGACCAGCCAGCCGATACGTCCCAGCGACGAAAGCGCCCAGGCATGCACCAGAATTGCCGGCGCGATGCCGAATGAGACCACGTCGACGAGCGAATCCAGCTGCACGCCGAAATCGGTATCGGTGTGGGTCATCCTGGCGATCTGGCCATCCGCGACGTCGAGTATCGAGGCCGCCAGGAGGAGGTAAGCGGCAAGCTGGTAGCGACCCGCGCTTGAACAGATGATGGCGTAGAAACCGCACAACAGGCTGGCAACCGTGAACAGGCTGGGAAGGATGGAGATTCCGCGTCGCAACCGTGGGGGCACCTTCGGCCGGACGGGGAGCATGAACCTTCTCGGTCGAACGACCGTTGGCTCATCCAGTTCTGGCGGACGTGGGTTCATGAATTACGGTCCGGACCGGACGCGAACTCCGTTCTACGCGCCAAAGGCGTCAGACCTCCCCGTACATGATCGCCAACGCTGACTTGCCATTCTACTGGATCGCGAAAAAGCACTTCAACGCGGGAACCCAGCCGGATGAGGCCAACCTTCTCGCCGGCGCTGACCCGATCTCCGGGCTGCTTCCAGATGATGATGCGGCGAGCCAGCACACCCGATATCTGTCGAAACAGGATAGCGCTGTGCTGTCCCTGCAACCACCATGTGAAGCGTGTGTTCTCCTCGCTGGCCCGCGGATGAAACGCGGCACGAAAACGCCCCGGTCGATGTTCGATGCGCTCGATGCGCGCGGAGATCGGCGAGCGGTTGACGTGCACGTCCCAGACCGACAGAAAGATGGCGATACGCTTGCCGAATCCGAGAGCGCGCCCCTCCTCATCTGCCTCGCCAACCTCCACGACCCGGCCGTCCGCAGGTGAAAGAACGAGATCGGGATCGTCGGGAGGCGTACGCTTCGGGTCGCGGAAGAAG
>CBEVTG010000301.1:0-3510 GCA_965552745.1 uncultured bacterium | reverse complement strand
TGGGCGTCGACTCGCGGCGCATCTTCGCCATCGCCGTCGGCATCGGGGTGGCGTTGGCCGGTGTGGCCGGCGGGCTGCTCGCCTCGTTCCATCCGATCTCGCCGGAGGTCGGTTTGCGATATCTGCTGATCGCCTTCATCGTCGTCGTGGTCGGAGGCATGGGCAGCATGATCGGCTCGATCGTCGCTGCCCTTCTCGTCGGGGTTCTTTACTCGATCGGCTATCAGCTATTCGGCGGCGAAGGGGGACTCATCCTCGCCTATCTCGTCCTGCTCGGTATTCTCAATTTCAGACCGGCGGGGCTGTTGGGGGACAAACTGTCGAGCACATGACCGGGACGGATGTAGTGACGGTGGCGGAGCCCCGCGTCCAGCGGTACACGCTGGGAGCGCTGTTCGCCGTCCTGCTCGTCCTGCCCTTGCTGTTGCCGCGCTTCTACGTCGACATGCTGTACCAGACGCTGTGGTACGGGGCCCTGGCGCTGGCCTGGTCCCTCATCGGCGGCTACGGCAAGATGCTCTCGCTGGGACACGCGGCGTTCGTAGGGGTCGGGGCATATTCATCGACCCTGCTGTTCATTCATTTCGACCTCAGCCCCTGGCTGGGCATGCTGGCCGGGGGGGTCGTTGCCGCGTTGCTGTCATTCATCGTCGGCCTCACCTGCTTCCGGCTCTCCGGTCACTACTTTACCATCGGCACCCTGATCCTTACCGAGTTGCTGCGCTCCGGCTTCATGGAGTTTCCCGACTTCACCGGTGGCGCCACGGGCCTGAACGTGCCTTTCAAGCGCGAACAGCCGGAGCTGTACATGGAGTTCCGGAGCATGGCTGGCTACTACTACCTGGTCTTGGCCCTGGTGCTGATCATCATCCTGGTCATCTATCGACTGCGCAAGAGCGACCTGGGCCTGCAAATAAGCGCCTTGGGGGAGAACGAACTGGCGGCGCGCTGCCTCGGCGTCAACACCGTGTCGGTGAAGCAGAAGGTGTTCCTGTTCAGCGCTTTTTTCTGCGGGATGCTGGGTGTGGTGCAAACCCAGTACCTGATGCTGATACAGGTGAACACCTATTTCGACGCCCTGCTTTCCGTGAAGATCGCCCTGATTGCCTTCGTCGGCGGCAGCCGGACGCTGGTCGGACCCCTGCTCGGAGCCGCCATCCTGATACCCCTCGCGCAGCAGCTCCAGGCCACGCTCGGCGGGACCTACGCCGGCGGACAACTGGCTCTCTACGGCCTGATGGTCGTCCTTATCTGCCGCTATTGCCCTCAGGGAATTTGGCCCGTCGTCGCCGAATGGTTCGAGTTCTGGCGCTCCAGCCCGAGGTAAAGCCGCATGAGCTCCTGGCGGCTGCGAAGCTGTGTCGGGGGGCCGGCAAACGCGACCTTTCCTTTGTCGAGGATGTAGACGTGGTGGGCGATCTCCATCACCTTGCGGATGTTTTGCTCGACGATGAGAAAGGTAATGCCGCTGGTGTTCAGGTCCTTGATGTGGCGAAAGACGGTCACCAGGATCTTGGGCGCCAACCCCGCCGACGGTTCGTCGAGAAGAATGATCTCCGGCCGGCTCATCATCGCCATGCCGAAGTTCACCATGGCCCGCTGGCCGCCGCTCAAGGCCCCGGCCAGTCGCCCCTGATGCTCTCGCAGCTTCGGGAAGAGGCCGTAAACCTGCTCCAGCCCCCCCTCCACCGCCTCCCCACTGGGCAGGCTGTAACCTCCCATCAGCAGATTCTCGCGCACCGTGAGCTTGGGGAACACGCGGGGGCCCTGGGGCATGTACACGATACCCTTGCGGAGCAGGGTATGCGACGCCAGCCCGGTGACCTCCTGGCCGCGGAATCTGATGTGCCCCGAAGTCGGCTTCAGCACCCCGGCGAGGATTTTCAAGAGGGTGGATTTGCCGGCGCCGTTAGGCCCGATGATGGCCGTGATCTGGCCCTCCCGAGCGACCAGCGAGACCCCATGAAGGATCTCCATACGGCCGTATCCGCCGACGCTGTCCTCGACTTCAAGGATCGCTTCAGGCACCAAAATAGACCTCTTGCACCTGGGGATCGTTTAGAATCTCGTCCAGCGAGCCCTGCGCCAGCAGCCGGCCGTCGGAGAGCACCAAGACGCGCCCGCAGAGCCGGGAGATCAGCGTGACGTCGTGCTCGATGATGAGGAAGGTCTTCGCCGGCTGAAGCCGTCTGATGACCTCCTCCATCCTCTCGACCATCACCGGGTGCAGGCCCGCCGCCGGCTCGTCGAGGAGGATGAGCCGGGGGTCCAGCATCAGGAGACGGGCGAGCTCCAGCAGCTTGGTCTGGCCGAAGGAGATGTTTCCGGCCTTGTGCTGCCGCAGGTCCGCCAGCGAGACGAGGTCCAGGAGCTCGAGCGCGCGCTCCCGGCGCGAGTTCTTCGGCTGTGCCAGCCCGGCGACCAGCATATTCTCGAGCACCGTCATCTCGGCGAACGGTCCGGCGATCTGAAAGGCGCAGCCGATGCCGCGGCGTGCGATCGCCTCCGGCGGAAGCCCGGTAATATCCTCGCCAGCGTAGACCACGCGCCCACCATCCGGCGCGTAGACCCCCATCACCACGTTGACCAACGTCGATTTTCCCGATCCGTTGGGCCCGATCACGCCCACCGCCTCGCCCTCTCGGAGCGTCAGAGAGATCCGATCGATGGCGCGGAGGCCGCCGAACAGTTTGGTGAGTTCCTCTGTCTTGAGGAGGTGCTCGTGGTCAGACATGAAGGCCCTTTTTTCGGCGCCTGTTGGTAGGCCGGCTGCCATTTCGATGCGGATGAATCGCGCGGCACGAGACGGCTCAGCCCGTGACCCCGCGCCTTGTCGGTCGATCTTACGGATCACAGTCTGGCTCGGCAAGAGAGGAGCACGTCAAGCAACCGACGCCCGATCCTCCGCGCGCTCTTTTCGTGGCGTGCGGGGCGTCGTGCCGCGTCCCGACACCTGATCCCGGGACAAAGATCCGGCGCCTTGAAGGGGATGGGCGTCGAGGTCGTGCACGACGCCGCCACCCGGGTCGACGCCGCCAAGAAGTCGGTGAGCCCGGCCCAGGGCGGCAGCATCGGCTTCGACCGCTGCATCGTCTCGCCGGGCATCGACTTCCAGTGGGAGGCCATCGAGGGCTTGAGCGCGGACACGGTCGATCGGATCCCCCACGCCTGGAAGGCGGGGCCGCAAACCCTGCTCCTGAGAAAGCAGCTCGAGGCCATGCCCGACGGCGGCGTGTTCATCATTTCGCCGCCGGTCAATCCATTCCGCTGTCCGCCAGGAGCTCGTCGGACTCCCAGGCCCAGGCCGGGGCCTGCATGTTCTTGGTCCGGCACAGGTTGATGAGTCTAACAAGGCATCCTCGGATTGGGATCGCAATCACCACGCGGTGTGAGGGCTACGATTTACTCTGAATTTCGGTATGCCTGATGCCCGTAAAACTCATCTTCGTAGGTCGGCTTTGGGTCCAGGCTGTGTAAAAACGCGGATGCCGAGACCTTCCGCGCAACAAT
>CBEVTG010000300.1:0-3511 GCA_965552745.1 uncultured bacterium | reverse complement strand
ATATCGTCACGGCAAGGTTCGATTACGGCCGCCTCGATGAGAAGAGCAGCCCGGTCCGGATTCGACTCAACAGCACCGTCATGCGCGTCCGCCACCTGGGTGACAAGCCGGCCACGGGGAAGGTCGGGGTAATTTATGTTCGGGATGGAAAAACAGAACAGATCCGGGCGCGTCAATGCGTCTTCGCAGGTTACCACGCCATGGTTCCCTATATATGCCCGGAGATTCCGAAACCCCAGTCCACCGCGCTTTCGTACTCGCTCCGGGCTCCCCTCGTCTACACCAACGTCCTGATTCGCAACTGGACGTCGTTTCACAAACTGGGCCTCCAGAGCGCTTTCTGCCCCGGCGGCTATCACACGAGCGTCTCGCTCGACTTTCCGGTCAGCCTGGGTGATTACCGCTGCCCGCGCTCCCCGAAAGAGCCGATGATTCTTCACCTCACCCGCATACCATGCAGTCCGGGTCTGCCGGCTCCGGATCAGTTTCGTGCCGGACGAAGAGATCTCCTACGAACCAGTTTTGAAACGTTCGAGCGTAACATCCGTGATCAGCTCGAACGGATGCTATCCGGTGGTGGGTTCGACCCGGCCAGGGACATCGAGGCCATCACCGTCAACCGCTGGCCTCACGGATATGCCTACGGCTACGATCCGCTCAAGAGCGAAGTGGCGTACGAGTTTGATGACTGGCCGGATGAGAAGCGAACGTGGCTGGCAGCGCGGAAACGTTTCGGACAAATCTCGTTCGCCGGTACCGGGGCTGCCTCCAATGCCATGACAGAGTCGGCGATCCAGGAGGCGCACCGCGCCGTTAAAGAGCTGTTGGACTAGGTGAGATGCTTCTTCTCGATCTTTGCGACGGCGGCCTCGAAGATATCTAACCCTCGCATGAAGAGCTCCTCCGGCATGTTGAGCACCGGAAGGAACCGAGCGTACCATGCGGTCGGATCGAACAGGAAGTAGAGCCCGTTCTGCATGCACTCCTTGTAAATCTCCGTCACGGCCTCGTGGAAGCGCTCCTTTGTCTGAGAATCCCTGACAAAGTCGACGGCCATGAACAATCCAAGGCCGCGTACATCTCCGATAATTGAGTACTGCTGTTGCATCTCGCGGAGCCGGTCGAGACCGAGGCGACCGAGACGCTCGGCGTGTTCGATGATCTTGTCACGCTTGATGATCTCAAGCGCCTTGATCCCGGCGGCACAGGAGGCTGGCTGCCCGGCATAGGTGCTGGCAATGACGATGTCCTGATCCATGGCCTGGGATGTTCCGGCGATGGCGGCAATCGGCAGTATGCTGCCGCTCAAGCCCTTGCCGATGACCACGATATCGGGCTTGACATCAAAGTGCTCGAAGGCCCACATCTTGCCGGTCCGGCCAAACCCGCTCTCCACCTCATCGAGGCAAAGTAGCCAGCCGTGCTTCCGGCACATCTTCTCCATGCGCGGCAGGTATTCATCCGGGGGAATCCAGATGCCTCCCTCGCCCTGGATCGGCTCGACCAGGATGCCCGCCACCGATTCCGGAGGGGCACTGTAACGCATCAGGTAGTCCTCGATGAAATCGACACACCAGAGATCACAGGAGGGATAGCTCAGGCGGTACGCACAGCGATAGCACGTTGCATACGGGGTATGCAGATAACCCGGTGTCGACTGGATGATCGGATCTCGAAGCTCGGCGTGCAGCGGACCAGCAGCCAGCGCTCCGTACGACATACCATGGTAGGCAGCGTGGAAGGTGATCACGTTCGGCCGGCCGGTGGCGGCCCGCATGAACTTCAGCGCACCTTCGGCGGCCTCCGTGCCGGTTGCGCAGAGGGTCACCCGTTCGATATGGGACGGCAGCGCTTCCAGCAGCTTCTCAGCCAGGTCGAAGTGGATGTACGGAACGTAGCCGGGAGAGCTGCACACCACTCCAAACTCTCTCAGAACCGGCACCGCCGCCTCTATGACCTCGGCCGGCGCGTGGCCGACGTTATTGGTTCCCCACCCGGCTCCGAAATCGATGAAGCGGTTGCCGTCGACGTCCCACATGAACCCGTCCCGCTGTGCAGCGAGAATCACCTGCCGGGCGGGAAAGATCCAGGGATTCGTGTCTCCGGCGAAAAGCCGGCGATCTTTTTTTACATACCGCTGGCCCATGGGCCCGGGCAGCGGCGTGCGCACCAGTGGGTCGTCACCGGCCCTGTTCGACGGCCTCTTCGTTGAGGAGCTCATGTGGAACCTCCACCTTCTTTTTCTCTTCCCCAGATCGAGGACAAAAAGTAGAGGGCCGGTCCGATCGCCAGGAAGGCGAGGCCGGCCTTGACGTACTGCACTTCGGTTGTAAAAAACGTGAGCACGGCAATGGACGACGGAAGCAGGCAGGTGATGATGACACCGGGCCAGCCACCCGGAATCCGAAACCCTCCCCTGAGGCCGGGATGTTTGAGGCGCAAAATGATCGGCATGCTGAAAAGCAACAACAGCGAAGGCAAGGTCATCCAGATGCTGATGATCAGGATCTCCGAGAAATCGAAGAAATAGGTCAGGACACTGTAGATCACGGCCTGGCCGATGAGAAACAGATGAGGCGTACCATGGCGTGGATGCAGCTTCGCCAGAAAGGGCGGGAGCAGCCGGTCTTTGGCCATCGCGAATGCCAGCCTCGATGCAACCAGGACCTGGCCGTTGAAGATCCCTAGAGCGCCGAGCTGGGCGCCAAATGCCAGGAACCCGGCCAGGAAGGCCCCTCCCAGAACGAACGCCACCTGGTTGAAGTGAGCGGTCTCCCACGAAGCCCAGTCAGGAACCGCTCCCAGGCCTGCGATCAGGGGAAGCAGGAAGAGTGCGACATTGATGGGCAGGAATATTCCCAGTACCTTCGGATAGCTCCGTTCCGCGTCAACGATCTCCTCACTGGCACTGGCGAGCGCATAGTACCCTGAGAAGTGCCACATGCCCATGATGAGTGCGAAGTTGAGCGACACTGTGAAGGTCTGATCCGGCGGGATCCACGGACCCAGATTCTCCAGGCTGAACCGTGGAAGGCCCAGAAACATGATGGCAAGCATGGGGGCCAGCACGATCCCTCCGATCAAAAGAGAGAACTTCCCTACTGCCGTGATGCCCCGGATGTTCACCCAGGCACACCCCCAGATCAGCACCAGTCCGATGATCCAGGTAAGCTCGTGGCTCGGAGAAGGGATGAAGAACGTCACGAAATAGGCTGCCACCAGAGGCGGGTACAGGGCGGAATCCAGGATCCATGTGAGCCAGTCGGAGCACGCGAACATGAACGACCAGAACGGACCCAATCCCTTGCGGAACCAGCGATACATCCCGCCCTGTTCGGGAATGCTCGAGACCAGCTCCGCCACGATCAGCACGTACGGCAGCCCCCAGAATAGCGCCATCAAACTCAGCACCAGGAGGGAGAGGCGGGGGCCGGCCCTCGGTATGACTTCTTCGGTGCCGTAGGGCGCGGCACCATGCAGCACAAACATGGTGCCAAACAGGGCGAATGCC
>CBEVTG010000299.1:0-3521 GCA_965552745.1 uncultured bacterium | reverse complement strand
TCAGTGGATTCTTCACCAATCTTGCGAAGGATGCGATCGAGACCGGCATTGAATAACCGGGCCGTATAAGAATGTTCCGGTGATGCACCCTTGCGTGAGCGGATGACGGCGTCGAGCTCAGCCAGAACCGTCCCACTCCCCTTCCGCTGCTTGCCTCCGGAGACAGCCGGCCTGCCTTTCAGATGGTCGAAGAAGCAGGATGTACGCCCCGTGTGACAGGCCGGCCCGGCACTGTCAACCTGCAACAGGAGCGCGTCCTGATCGCAATCTGTTGATACGGAACGAACCTTCTGCACGTGGCCACTGGTCTCCCCCTTGCGCCAGAGTTCTTGACGGCTGCGGCTCCAGAAGACGCTCCGTCCGCTCTCGAGGGTCTCCTTGAGGGCGCGGCGGTTCATGTGAGCCAGCATCAGCACACGCCCCGAAGCACGATCCTGGATGATGGCAGGCAGAAGACCTTCTTTGCCAAATCGGATTGCAGTCCTTTTCTTTTTCACGCGTCTGTCCTCAGCGACCCCGCTGTCCTGGTGAACACCGGGCGAACAGGAATCTGTTGAGCGGCAAGGTAATCCTTGACTTCGGGCACGCTCAGAGTTCCGAAGTGAAATATCGAAGCTGCGAGGGCAGCGCTGGCCCCGCCGCGTCGCAGAACGTCAGCCACATGCTCGGCGCTACCGCAACCTCCGGAGGCAATGACAGGAATGCCAACGGCCTCGCTGATGCGACGGGTCAGCTCGATCTCGTACCCGTCGTGGGTTCCATCCCGATCCATACTGGTGAGCAAGATTTCCCCTGCTCCGAGTCGCTCCGCGTCGAGGGCCCATGTCAGCGCTTCGTGTCCCGTGGGGATCCGGCCTCCGTGCTTGAAGACTTCATAGGTACCATCTTCCTTGCGCCGAGCGTCAATCGCCACCACGATGCATTGGCACCCGAATCGCCCCGCCGCCTCTTCGATCAGCGCGGGTCGCTCCAGAACCGAAGAATTGAGGGAAACCTTGTCGGCACCGGCACGAAGAATATCTCGAATTTCCGCAATGGTGGCGATCCCACCGCCAACCGTGAATGGGATCGACAGGACCCGAGCAACTCGCTTGACGAGGGAGGCAACGATCCCGCGCCGCTCGTGGGAGGCCGTGATGTCCAGAAAAACTAGTTCGTCCGCGCCCTGTGCGTCATAAGCCGCGGCACAGGCAGCTGGATCTCCGGCATCTACGATATTGACAAATTTAACGCCCTTGACCACTCGTCCCTCTCTGACATCGAGGCAAGGGATGATGCGACGAGCCAGCACGTCAGCTCCCCTCCTGCGCGGCGCCTGCTTGTTTCCGTTCTGGACCTCGATCCCCAAGAGCCTGCATGGCTTCGCGCACGCCGAAGCGTTCCTCGTAAAGGGCTTTGCCGACGATGACGCCCTCCAGGCCCAGAGGCTCCAGGCGCCGCGCACGCACCAGATCGTCGAGCTCAGAAATGCCGCCCGATACGATCACCGCGCCGCCGAACTGGCACGCTACCTGACCGGCCAGGAGCAAGTTGGGTCCCTCCAGGGTTCCGTCTCGGGAAACATCAGTGCAAACGACTCTTCTCACGCCGAGGATCCTCAATCTCTGCAAGAGCTCCTCCAGCGAGGCCTCGCCCGCTGTCTCCCAGCCGCGCGCCACGAGCTGTCCGTGGCGCACATCCACGGCCACGCCGATCCGTTCTCCCCAGCGTTCGAGCGCTCGCTCGAGCATCGGTGGATCTTCAAGGGCCGCAGTTCCAATGATGGCCCGAGCCACTCCCGCGTCAAAGACTGCTTGCAGGTCCGCTTCAGTTCGAAGACCTCCCCCCATCTGGATCGGCACATCGCAACCGCGTGCCAGCGCCGAGATGGCGTCGATCTGCATGACACGACCGGCAAAGGCCCCATCGAGATCCACTACGTGCAACCGCCGCGCCCCCGCCCTGGACCAGCGCAGACCCTGTTCGAGGGGATCATCGCCGTAGATCACCTGCTGGTCGGATCGGCCCTGGGTCAGGCGCACGCAGCGCCCATTCCTCAAGTCGATTGCCGGGATTAGTTCAGGCACAGCTCTCTCCACTCAGTCGGGCAGCATCGCTAAGGCCAACGAAATTGCGCAGGATCGTTTCTCCGGTTCGCTGGCTCTTCTCAGGGTGGGATTGTATTCCCCAGACTTTTCCCGATCCCGCCACTGCGGCAAACCGTACTCCATAGTCTACCCAGGCCACTACGAGTTCCGGAACCGGCTCGACGTAATAGGAGTGCACGAAGTACAGGTAATCACCGGATTCAACTCCCTCGACAATCGGTGCCGAGCGTAGATCTGTAAGTCGGTTCCAGCCGATGTGTGGAACTCTCACTTTCCTGGGGAGCCTCCGGACTCTTCCGGGCAGCAGCCCGAGGCCCTGCTTGCCTTCATTCTCATCCGAGGCATCAAACAGCAGTTGCATGCCCAGGCAGATTCCGAGCAGCGAAGCACCGCTGCGCACAGCTTCCAGGATCGTCCTCCGCAGATTTCTTCGATCGATTTCCTCAACCGCATCTCCGAATGCTCCCACACCAGGTAAAACCAACCGCCGGGAAGCAGCGATTTCACGTGGGTCATTACTCAGACGGGCTTCAACTCCGAGGCGTTCAAAAGCGTTGATCACGCTTGCGAGGTTGCCCATTCCGTAGTCAATGATCCGTATTGGATCGATCACAAGTTTCCCTTCGTTGAGGGCACGCCACGTTCGCGCTCGTCGCGAGACACCGCTTCACGTAGAGCACGAGCAAACGCCTTGAAGGCGGCTTCAATACAGTGGTGTGAATTTCGGCCACGTAGCAGTTCGAGATGAAGGTTCAATCTCCCCCTGTCCACGAGGGCACTGAAGAAATCCTCGAAAAGTTCGCTGTCCATTTCTCCAATCCGGTGCCGGCGCAACGGGATCCGATAGAGGAGAAATGGACGTCCCGACAAATCGATAACGGCTCTAGCCAGAGCCTCGTCGAGGGGCGCAAGGAAGGAGCCGAAGCGGCGGATTCCACGTTTCTCTCCGAGCGCCTGCTTCAGGGTCTCACCTATGGCGATGCCAATATCCTCGACGCTATGGTGAGCGTCCACCTGGAGATCTCCGGTGCAGGCCACCTGCAGGTCGATTAGCGCGTGTCTGGCCAGGATCGACAACATATGATCCATGAACCCGACCCCGGTATTTACCTTCGCGGTGCCCTTTCCGTCCAGGTCCAAGGTGACGGACACTCGCGTCTCGGTGGTGCGGCGCTCACAAGTCCCACGCCTGCGGCCGCGGCGTAATGCAGAGCGCTTCATCTCTCCTCCACCGCTTCCCGGAGCGCGGCAAGAAACAGATCGTTTTCTTTTGGCTCTCCGATCGTTACCCGTAGAGATCGGCACAAGATCGGATGGCTGTCGCTGACATCCCGGACGAGTACCTCGCGAGCCAGGAGCGCGCTGAACACACGCTGGGCATCGTCAACTTCGAAGAGCAAAAAATTGGCCTGTGAAGGATAAACTTTCACCCCT
>CBEVTG010000298.1:0-3541 GCA_965552745.1 uncultured bacterium | reverse complement strand
CGTTCCTGCAGACGGTAGAGGCGTCCTAGGTTGAAGAGGCTTTGAAAATCGCCGGGTTTCATCGCTAGCGCGTACAGGAATTCCCGCTCCGCGTCGGGATACCGTTCGGCCAGCGCGTAAGCCTGTGCCAGGAGGGATCGGGTGGCGTATTCGTCCGGTGCCAGGCGGGCTGCGGTCTCGAGCGGAGAGATCGCCTGGTCAACCCGTCGCAGCTGCAGCCGAAGGCGGCCGAGTTCGAGAGCCGCCGGCCAGTAGTCTCCCTGTTCTTGCACGAGCTTCTGGAGCGAGCTTTCGCCCCGGGCGGCATCGCCCGCGGCAATCTGCTCGAGGGCCTGACGCAGTTCGATCGCCGGATCGGCCGCGGCCACGGGGCTGACTGTGAGGAGCAACACGACCATGGGGATAGCGATCGCACAGGGACGGCTCATGGCCGGGCCGCCTCTCCCCCCGTCTTCATGTCGGACGGGCGTGCCGGTTTTCCCTGAACGACAACGTAGAAGCGGCCGGGGGCGAGACTGCCGAGAAGCTGCGTGCTGCCGTCGGGCCAGCGCACCCGCACCTGCTCCACGCTGTCCCGTCCGAGGCCGAAGTGCAGGCGGAAATCGCTCTGCGAGAGATACCCGGATCCGCTGCGTACCTCATCGATGCGGACTCGGCCGCCGGCCACCACCTCCACCCGTGCCCCGATGGCGTCCGGGTTCCCGCCGCGCGCCCGCAGGTGCAGGGAGAGCCAGTTCCCGGCCTGGTTTCCGCCGTCGTTCCTGTACAGGCCGGGAGCCTCGTGCAGGTGGGTCACCAGGAGATCAATGTCACCGTCATTGTCGTAGTCAGCCGTGGCCGCGCCCCGGCTCAGGTGTGGCTGACGGAACGCGGGGCCTGCCTCCGCGGTCGTTTCGGAAAACGCCCCGCCGCCCGTGTTGCGGAACAGCTGCGACAGCTGAGCATAATCAGTGCCCACTGGCTCGGTCTCCACCTGCGGATAGACGTGGCCGTTGGCGACGAAAAGATCGTTCCAGCCGTCGTTGTCGTAATCGAAGAAGCGCGTGCTCCACCCCAGGTTGCGAAGCGTGGGCTCGCCCAGGCTGGCGCGAAAGGTCGCATCACTGAAACGAGTGCCTTTCTCGTTTCGGTACAGGGAGTACACGTCGTTAGAGAAGTTCGACACGAAGATATCCAGCCAGCCGTCGCCGTCATAGTCGCCCCAGTCGACTCCCATGCCGGCCTGCTCCCTGCCGTCGCCGCTGTAGGCGCAACCGGCGAGCATGGCGATCTCGGTGAAACTGCCGTCGCCATTGTTACGGAACAGAGCGTTCGGCGTCGAGTCGTTGGCCACGTACAGATCGACGTCACCGTCGTTGTCATAGTCGGCCCAGGACACGCCCAGGCCGTAAAGGGGTTCCTTCAGCTCGATGCCGCTCTTCAGGCTCACGTCAGAAAAAGTGCCGTCGCCATTGTTGCGGTAGAGCACATCGCCCGCGGCCCGCAGTCCTCGCGGACCACAGTAGACCTCCAGGTTTCGCCAGCGGCAGGTCTCGCTCTGGCCGCGCGCCGGTATCGCACCGAGTTCGAAGTCGACGTAATTTGTCACGTACAGATCGATCCAGCCATCACCGTCGTAGTCGGCGAAAGCGGCGCTGGTGCTCCAGCGCCGATTGCCCACCCCGGCACGCTCCGTCCGATCCTCGAAGGTGCCGTCCCCGCGGTTACGGTACAGAATGTTGCGGCCCCACTGTGTCACATAGAGATCCGTATGGCCGTCGTTGTCATAGTCTCCGGTGGCCACGCCAAAGCTCCAGGAGCTGTCACCAAGGCCGGCAGCTGCGGTCACGTCCGTGAAGCGGTCTCCGTCGTTCCGGTACAGGGTGTTCGAAGGCTCCCGCCCCGGGGCATACCCCTCCAGCCGGGATCCGTTTGCCATGAACAGATCGACGTCCCCGTCACGGTCGTAGTCGATCCAGGCCGCACCGGCACCGTGGGCCTCGAGTATGTACGGCTTGTGCAGCTCGCCGCTCGAATTGACCCGCGTGATGCCTGCTTCACGCGCGACATCGGTGAACTGGATCCGCGCAGGCGGAGCCGAGGCCGGGCCCGGCTCGGCCCCCGAGGCTGCTGCAACGGAGATCAGAGTGACGAGGCTTCCGAAGGCGCATCGCAACCATTCCGCGGCGGGTGGGGCGCCGCTCAGCACTTACTCATCTCCCATGGTCGCGGCCGTGTGGTGAAAGGATCGGCGCTCGGCAGCCAGGCGGCGGTGGGTTGCAAACTCTGCCACGGCGCCATCCTGATCCCCGCTGGCGAGAAGAGCCTGGCCGAGCAGGTAATGCCCTCTCGAGTGGGTGGGGTCGATCTCGATCAAGCGCCGAGCCCGGCCGAGGGCTTGCTCGTAACGACCCAGATCCAGCTCGAGGCTGGCTGCGAGGGCGAGTGCCTGGGTCTGGGTCGGATCCAGCTCGCTGGTCTTCAAGGCGGCCCGCAGGGCTTCCTCGGGCTTCCCGAGCGTGCGCAGCTGGGTGCCGGCGATTAAATGGGCGCGGGCCATTTCCGGATCCAGACGGATCGCCTCGCGAGCCCACTCCAGGGCCGTCCGCGGCTCGCCCAGCCCTCCCTGGGCGACGGCCAGGTTGTAGCGCCATTCAGCTTCCTCGGGATTCTGGCGGGAGAGATCTTCGTAAAGTTCCACCGCCGGCGAGTAGCGTCGGACGTCGAGGTAGAGGGCGCCAAGGTTAGCCTGGATACGGTGCAGCATGCGCCCCTGAGGGTTCAGAGAGAGGGCCTTCTCCAGCACGGGAATGGCAGCCTGAATTTCTCCCTCGATGCGAAGCAACCTGCCAAGGTTGAACTGACTGCCCAGGTCGGACGGATTGTGCCGGACGGCTTTTTCCAGGACCCCGCGGGCCTTGGCGGTCTGCTCCAGGACGAGGTACGCTTGACCCAGCATCGGCAGGACCAGGCCGGGGTCCGCCGATCGAGCCAGTGCCTCCTCCAGGCTTCTCGATGCACCGGCAAAATCGTTCTGCCGGAGCTGAAGGTGGCCAAGCTCGACTCTGAGATCCGGGTGGTCCGGATCCTGGGAGATGGCATTCTGAAGGACGGCAGCGGCCTCGGAAAGGCGCCCGGCCTCTATTAGAGTCCTGGCCTGCTGGATCGAGGTGAGCGCTGGCTCCGCACCCCCCGGTGGTGCGGCCAGCAGAAGTGCCAGGGTCAGAATGAGTGGTGTCATAATGAGAATTAATAAAAAGTTTAGCATAGCTGGACCGGGGCTCCCACGCGGAGTCCCGGTGCTCCGACGCCCCTCGAGAGGGGAAATCGGAAGGTCCGGAGATGCGCTAAAATAAGTCTTGACAGAACTTGGGCGGTTAGTTAGCATTGCGGATTGCCGCAAGACTCTGTTCTTTGAAAACTGAATAGCGCGTGCCGAGAAGGACTCGTCTGTTCTTCTTGTTCAGCCTGATTCCAAAACATGATGGAAGCAGGGATGGACTCTTTTACCTGAAAAACGGCTCCCTTCGGGGAGTTGGAATTTTAAGTGGAGAGTTTGATC
>CBEVTG010000297.1:0-3546 GCA_965552745.1 uncultured bacterium | reverse complement strand
CAAGCAGCCGAGCTTGTAGGTGTGAGTGATATGGGAGTCAAGAATTAAGGCTCGGTTGGAAAAGTCAAGTAAGTCTTTTGTTTTCAGCCACGGAGAGGTGCTGGAGTGGCTTAACAGGGCAGCCTGCTAAGCTGTTGTACGGGTTAAACCGTACCGAGGGTTCGAATCCCTCCCTCTCCGCCATTTTCTGATCCTGGTGCTTCACGTTCCCGGAGAATCCCGGGGCATTCCCAAACACGATAGAGCAACTGTGAACCGTTCGAGCATATGGGATGGCGGCGAGCAGGACCGCTCGGAGCCGGTGCGGGTGCGCTTTGCCCCGTCGCCGACGGGGTTCCTGCACGTCGGAGGGGCGCGCACGGCCCTGTTCAACTGGCTTTACGCCAGAAAGCACCGCGGCGTCCTGGTGCTGCGCATCGAGGATACCGATCGGGCCCGCTCCTCCGAGGAGATGGTGAGTGCCATCCTGGACGGGCTCACGTGGCTGGGGCTCGACTGGAACGAGGGGCCGCTCTTCCAGTCTCAGTCGGCGGCGCGCCACCAGGAGCAGGGCCTGGGACTGCTCGAGCAGCAGAGAGCGTACGCCTGCTTCTGCACCCCGGCGGAGCTCGACGAGAAGCGCCGCCAGGCGCAGAAGGCGAAGGTTGCCTATAAATATGACCGCACCTGCCTGCGCCTGGGGGAGTCGGAGCGGGCTAAGAAAGTTGCGGCCGGGCAGGAGCACTGCGTGCGCTTCCGCGTGCCGGAGGGAGCCACCTCCTACGAAGACGGAGTGCACGGTCACGTCTCGGTGCAGAACGAGCAGATGGAGGACTTCGTCATCCTGCGTTCGGATCGCACCCCCACCTACCAGCTCACAGTGGTCTCGGATGACATCGAAATGCGCATCACCCACATCATTCGCGGCGATGATCACATCTCGAACACTCCGAAGCAGATGCTTCTGTACGATGCTCTCGGCAGGAAGCCGCCTGCCTTTGCGCACCTGCCGCTGCTTTTGGGAGAGGACAAGAAAAAGCTCAGCAAGCGCCACGGGGCCGTGGCCGTAGGTGACTACCGTGAGCGCGGCATCCGATCCGAGGCGATGCTCAACTTCCTGGCGCTCCTGGGATGGTCTCCCGCCGATGGACAGGAGATCCTCTCGCGTGACGATCTGATCCGGCTCTTCTCCATTGAGGGCGTCGGGAACCGCGGTGCGGTATTCGATCACAAGAAGCTCGAGTGGTTGAACGGCCGGTACCTGAACCGCCTGGCTGCCGATGAGCTATGGCCGGACGTGGAGCGCGAGCTTCGCCAGCGCGGCCTGTGGCGGGACGAGTTTGCGGGGAAGGAGCGGCAGTGGTTCGTGCGCTGGCTCGACCTGATGAAGCCGCGCGCACGTACGGTGGTTGACCTGGTCGCGGCCGGGACTTCCTACCTGACTGACGAGTTCCAGTACTCAGAGCGCGCCGAGCGCAAATATCTCAAGGATCCGGAAGTGGCCTCGCGAATGAGGTCGCTGGCCTCGGCCCTGGGCCAGCTCGAGTCTTATGATGAGGAGCATATCGAGAAGGTGCTCCGTACCGAGGCGGAGAAGCTGGGAGTGTCGGCCTCCAAGCTGATCCACCCGGCGCGCATCGCCGTCACGGGACAGGAAGTGGGACCGGGTGTGTTTGAGGTCCTGGCCCTGGTGGGTAAGGAGCGCACGCTCCAGCGGCTCGAGCGCCTGGCCGGACACCTCGAGAGCCACCCTCCGGCATCCGCCTGAGAACTCAGCTCAGTCGTAGACGATCTTCGCCAGCAGATCGCCCTGCTCGTCGATGACGACCTTGGTCGGCTGCTGTGGCAGCACCAGCTGCAACTTCTCGTCCGCCTTGCTGACCCTCCACTCCTTGTCTCCACGGCCGTTCTCGAAGAGAAAGGTGACCGGCACGAAGAGTGCCTTCGGTTCAGCGGGGCCGGATTGCTTGAGCTGCGCGCTGAAGAGGTACTTCCCGTCCTGGGGCTGTACGTTGTATGAAAAGTGCAGCTCCGGAATTCCCGCCTCGCGGATCCACTGATCGAAGAACCAGTCCATCCGGTAACCGACTACCGTCTCGATCACCTTCCGAAAGTCCTCGGTTTTGATCCATTTTCCCTGGTTCTCGGCGAGCAGCTTCTGGAGGGCCGCCTTGAATTTGTCGTTGCCGAGCTGGGCGCGAAGCATGTGCACCACGAGCGGGCCCTTGTTGTAGAGAAGGGCCTGGCGAATCGCGGGGCCGTTCTCGCCCGAAGCGCGGTCCGCGTGAACGATTGGTAATGCTCCTTCCCAGCGCTCGCAGACCGAGCGCCAGGCCTTCAGGGTCTGCCGGAACATCTTCTCGCCTTCGGCCGCCTCCAGGTAGATTCCCGCCGAGTACTCGGCGAGGCTCTCGCTCAACCATGCCTCTTCGTTGCTTGCCCAGCGCACGACACCGCCCCACCAGTGGTGTGCGATCTCGTGGGCCAGGACGATGCGCATGAACTCGGTGTAGCGCGGGTCGCTGATAAACCCGCTCGTCTCCGACTGTGAGAAGAAATAGTCGCCGGTAATCTGCACGAGACCCGGCGGTGCCTGGGCGTATCCCTGAAACGGTGCCATCTGGGCGATGTCGATCTCATCGTGGGGGTAGGGACCCAGCACCTGCTCGTAGAAATCCAGAATGGAGCTGGCTTCCTTCAGAAGCTGCTTGGGTTTGGAACCAGGGACACGGAAGATATATGTCTCGAACGTCTCAGAATCGGAGAAGGTCGTGTTCGGCGTGTAGAAGAGGCGCATCTTCACCTTGCTCCCGTCCGAGTTTCTCGTGTACTCGTCTTCAATCTTCCTGTACTTGCCGAAGATCAGGCTGGGAAAGGGAATCGGGACTTCACTCTTCCACTGTGCACAATTGAGCTTCTTGTCCTTTTCCTCCCATTCTCGGACCGTGGTCCCGGATCCTGCGGCGATCATCGGTCGACGCACCTTGACGATCCAGTCGAACGTGTATTCGCCGCCGAGGTAATTGCTCTCCTGGGGGAACCAGGGATACGTGTTCAGGAGGGAAAAAGTCTCGGGCGTGGCCTGCATGATCGTATTTTCCATCGCGCGCACACGGATCTTGCCTACCTGGCCGGCCGGGACGGCCGCTGGCAACGCCACCACCACCTCATGCCGGCGATGGACAAATGGCAGCGAGGCGCCGCTCTCGTCGCTGATCGATTCGATGGTCACGGGCTTGGCCTGAGGGTCGTCCCAGGTGCTTCCGGCGTACGAGTTGATCATCGAAAAGCGCACGCTGCTCACCTCGACCGGAGCCTTCCAGTCGATCGTGGAGTCGATCGTGAACGAGGAAACGTTGGGAATGACGATCTCCGACTGGTTGTGGATGATGTCGAGGCTGGCCAGCATTCGAGAAGTTCTCTTTTCTTCGGTCAGATCGTAGGACGTCCAGCGTTCCGGTTCGAACATGATGCCGACGGGCTTCAGGCGCCCGAGACCGACGGACGGAGTGCGGCCGGGACGCTGCAGGTAGGTGATCCAATCATGGTCCGGAGCGTCTGCCTCGA
>CBEVTG010000296.1:0-3547 GCA_965552745.1 uncultured bacterium | reverse complement strand
TCCGCACGCCCGGGGACGGTGGATCGGACTCGTTCGCCATCTGTCTATCCGGATGCCAAACCGGCGCGGGCCACGTCCATGTAGGAGATCTCGCTGGTGTCGAACTCCTCGAGTGCTCGGATGAGACGGTTGAGCGCCGTGTCGAACGACGGAAGGGTCTTGCGCGCCCGGCCGAGCGGATTACAGCGCGCCATGACGAAGTTCTTCACGTACGGGTGCCTGACGCGGCGCTTCTTGAGCTCCGCCACGCGCTCGGCCAGAAGGTCGTCCGCCTCCTCGACCAGGGCCGCTCGCTCCAGCCGCACCTTGTAGCCTTTCTGGAGCGGCTGCTTGAGAAATCCATCCACGCGACGCAGAACGGGCGAGAACGCTCCGCCCGCGAAGCGCGGACGCTTTTCGTACAGCAGCCCCAGCGTGATGTAGTAAGCCTCTTCGAACTCGAACGTGTAATTGGCTTCCTGCCGCGATCCCTGCTGCTCCATGAGCCCGCGATACATGCGGATCACTTCGAGAGATTTTTCCTTCAGGTTGTGCGCCTTCTCCGTGTTGAGAGTGAGGATCTTGAACGCCACCTCAGAATCCGGGATCAGGATCACGGGCACGAACTTTGCTTTGAGCTTGGCGAGGACCGCACGACGGTGGTTGCCGTTCGGCGTCCAGTACTCGCCCCGGCCGGCGCGTACCGCGACGACCGGATCGACGAAGCGCTCCAGCTTGCCGATCGCCTTTTTGAGCTTCTCGACGTGCGCCCGGCTCAAATCGCGCTGGTACGGAGTGGGCTGGACCTGGTCCAGAGGAAGCAGCGCGAACAGGTGCCAGGCGTCTCCGATCGGCTCGCGGTAGGAGCACAGGACGACTCCGCCGTCCTCCTCCACCTCGTGCGCGAGGTCGGCGACCTTGCGGGGCGGATCCCCGATGATTTTCCAGCGTTCTTGAGGCACCTTCGTGCCCTCCCGGGTCAAATCGGCTCTTCTAATGAAACCCGCACATCATAGGACGCCGCCCGCGCGCAAGTCGACCCCCGACCGCACGGACCCCCTCCGGGCGTTAGCTTGCCTGCTGTCAGGCGGGCACCCATATTCGGATGGGCACCTGAGGGCAGGGGTGTGCCGGAGGCGAAATTCATGCAAACACCAGTATCCGTTCAACTTAGAAAATTCGAACCGGAGCACCACGGTACTCTGGAAGAGAGGGCTCTCCAGGAGACGGGACCCTCTCAGCTCTTTCCCGGTGAGGAACGTTTCCTGAAGAAGGCCGTCCTCAGGAAGCGCTGCGATCAGTGGCGCGCGGTGGCTCCCATGCTCGACCGGCTCCTGGAGCCCGACGAGCACGTCCTGTACGCCGCGCAGGCGGTTCAGAAGCCCTCGGTGTTCCAGGCGATGAGCCTCGGCTGGCTCGTTTACATGTATCACCAGGTGCTTCTCGTTTTTACCGACAGGCGCGTCATTGAAATCCTGCTCGATCAAAAAGCCAAGGCACCTGCCACCCGCATGCGCTCGTTCCCCCTGAATCGCGTGAACAAACTCTCGCTCCGTTTTCTGAGCGTGAATCTCGTGCCGGTGAAAGGGAAGAAGGGTACCTGGACCGTGTCCGGCGGAGATCGCAAGCTGCTCAAATTGCTCCTGCCCCGGATTCAGGAGCACCTGCATCCGGAGCCCGCTCCACCGGAGGAGATCACGCCGAAGTGGCACTGCCCGAACTGTCTGGCGGCCTGTACCCCGAACCCGAAGAGTTGCGAATCTTGCGGCACGTTGTTTCGCTCTTCCGGTCTGGCGTCGGCGCTGTCGATCGCTTTCCCCGGAGCAGGGCTCCTGTACTCCGGCCATCCGGTGCTGGCGACTTTTGATTTTCTCGGCGAGCTCATGGCTTTTGGCTTCATCGCTCTGATGCTGGCCATGGCCGGAACCGATGCGGCTTCGGTGATTGCCTTCGCGGGAATGGGAGCGTTTGCGTTTTTTCTCACCAAGTTCGAGAGCGTTCACCTCGGACACATTCTGGCCACTCGCAGCCGTCCGGACGACCCGGAGCGCCGCGCCCGCTGGAAGAAATTCGCCGGGGTCGGGGGAATGCTCTCCGTGATTGCGATCGCGGGCGCCCTGACCCTCAGTGGAACCCTGGGCGCTGTTCAGAAGCACGATCTTCATTTCGAGCACGCGCAGTGGGAAGGCAGCCACGATCCTTCCGAGTGGATCTTCTTCAGCGAGGATCCCACCCTGCGTTCCCAGTGGGTGCACGAGGACGGCTGGCTGGTGTCGGTCTTCGCCTATCCGCTCAACTCGCTGCAGTCGTTCGAGTCGTTCAAGGATGAGTTTCTACAGGAGGTGGCCAGGCAGAACCTCACCAACGTGGTCGAGGACGAAGCGCTCCCCTCCACGGTGAAGGGGTTCCGGCACGTCGGGGATCTCATCGGGGAGGATGGCGTCAAGCTTACGGCGATCTATTACTTCGTGTACGGTCCGGAAGAGCCTGAGATCCACCAGCTCCTCACGGTCGTCGAGGCACACGAGGCGGATGCCGTTGAGGCGCACCTGCAGGAACTGCTGGGCGAGACACAGTGGATTCCGGCCATGGAGCTCGACCGCACGATGGCCTCGACGGAAGCGGAGCCCGCGAACGAAGTTCCCGCGGGGCTGTAAGGCAAATGGAAAATCTGCGGGACCTCAAGCTGCTGGTGCTGTCCCGCCACCCTCTGATCTGCATTCGTTCGTTCGAGGAAGAACGGGTCATTCGCCTCGTGAAGCGCGTGGCCGCGGAGCTCCGGGTGCCGGGATTCGTGTGGAAGTCTACGCTGGGTCTGGCTCGCTTCGGAACCGACCAGGCGATCTACGAAAGCCAGCCGGCAACCAAGGCTCTTCAGCTCGTCACCTCGATGCGCTCCGACGGCATCTATCTCATGCTCGATCTGCACCGCCACCTGGAAGATCCGATCATCGTGCGCACGCTCCGGGACATTGCAGCCCGCTTCAACCGCGACCGGCGCGCTCTGATGCTGTGCGCTCCTGATTTCGACCTTCCGCCGGAGCTTGAAAAAACCGCTGTGCCGTTCAAGCTCGAGCTGCCGGGGATGAGGGAGCTGCGCGTCATGGTGGGATGCACGCTGCGCGATCTGGCCATGGTGCAGACGATCCGCGTGTCGGTCAAGAAGGATGATCTGCACCGGATCACACAGTCCCTGAAGGGCCTCACGCTCCTCGAAGCGGAGCGTGTGCTCACCCGCGTCATCATGGAGGATCTGGCACTGACGCCGGACGATATCTCCCGCATTCTGTTGCTGAAGAAGGATCTGATCGCGCGGGACGGGGTGCTGGAGTATTACCCCCAGGAGGAGTCACTCAAGAGCGTCGGGGGACTGGGCAATCTCAAGAAGTGGCTGCGTCGCCGCGCCGCAGCCTTTTCATCCGACGCGCGTGAGCACGGCCTGGAACCCCCCCGGGGAATCCTGCTGCTCGGTGTTCAGGGCTGCGGCAAGAGCCTGTGCGCCAAGGCCGTGTCCGCGGAGTGGAACCTGCCGCTGCTGAGACTCGATCCCGGACGCCTCTACAACAAG
>CBEVTG010000295.1:0-3566 GCA_965552745.1 uncultured bacterium | reverse complement strand
GCGCGTCCGCGTGCGTCTCGACGCGCAGGGAAACGTGATCGGCCAGCCCCAGATTTTTCGCGGTCTGGGTGATGTTCCAGTCGTTTTCACGCAGCATGTGCACAAGAAACTTCCGTTCGGCATTCTCCTTGAAGCTCTTGAGGGTGCGGTCATTCCCACTTGCCGTGGGAGGCGGAACCCCATCTTCAGCGGATGTCTGGGCCGGTACCCCAACGCCTGCAGCCGGGACTGCCCGTAGATCCTCCGGGCGGATGTCCTCTTGCTCCGTCAGGATCAACACTCGCTCGACGAAGTTTTTGAGCTCCCTGACGTTTCCCTTCCAGGGCAGGCCCTTCAGAGTCTCCAGGGCTTCGGCACTGAACCGTCTCCGGGGGCTGGCGCTCTCGTGGACATAGAGCTGTATAAAATGCTCCACGAGCAGAGGAATGTCCTCACGCCGCTGGCGTAGCGGCGGGCACTCAATCGGCAGCACGTTGAGGCGGAAGTACAGGTCTTCGCGGAAACGGCCCTCGGCGATGCCCGCGTCGAGGTTGTGATTGGTTGCGGCGATCACCCGGACGTCGACGTGGATCTGCCGGCCGGCGCCGACTGGTTCAACCTCCCCGTCCTGAAGCACGCGCAGAACCTTAGCCTGCACGCGCGGGCTCATGTCGCCGATCTCGTCGAGAAAAATCGTTCCGCCGTCTGCGCGCACGAACTTGCCCGCCTGCTTCTGGCTGGCGCCCGTGAAGGAGCCGCGCTCGTGCCCGAACAGCTCGCTCTCGATCAGCTCCTCTGGGATGGCGGCGCAGTTGACCTTGATGAAAGCCCCCGTGGTTCGAGAGCTTGCGCGGTGGATGGCGCGCGCCACCAGCTCTTTCCCGGTGCCGCTCTCGCCCATGATGAGCACCGTCGCCGACGAAGGCGCCGCCCGGGCAATCGCGTCCCGCAACCCCCGCATCGGCGGGCTTTCACCGACCAGCTGGTAACGTGCATCGACTTCCTGCACGAGACCCTGGACCCGGCTGTGCAGGTCCCGATGCTGGAGGGCGTTTCGCAGGGTCAGAAGCACACGCTCTCGCTCCAGCGGTTTCTCGAGAAAATCGAACGCTCCCAGTTTGATCGCCTCGACGGCGGTGCTCACCGTGCCATGGCCGGAGATCATAATGATGGGGGAGGGAAACTGGCGCTGGCGAAGCTCCTGGAGGACGCCCATACCGTCCATGCGGGGCATCTTGATGTCGAGGAGCACGAGATCCGGCTCCTCAGCGAGGGCGGTCTCCAGGCCGGACGGGCCATCGGCGGCCTCGAGTGTGCACAAGCCCTCGTATTCGAGGATCATGCGCAGTGAGGAGCGAATGGCCTCCTCGTCATCGATGACGAGAACCGAGCGCTTCATGTCCCGCAATGCCCTACAGGGGGCGGCAGACGGCGCCCGTGGGAGGCGCCACGACACGCTTCACTCTTTCGGGATCCTCAGCGTTACGAAGCGGCGTCCGCCGCTGCGCGGTGTCTCCACGTAAAGCGCGATGATGTCTCCGGGCTCGGCCTTGCTGATCTGCGCGCGGTATTGGGAGGCGTCGGTGATCCGGGTGCGGTTGACCTCCGTGATGATGTCGCCTTCGCGGATCCCCTGCTCAAAGGCAGGCCCGATCTGAGAGACACGCGTGACCAGCGCGCCCTCCGTGCCGGAGGGGATGTCGTAGTATCGCCGGCTCTCGGTTGAGAGATCTTCGACGACCATTCCCAGGGCTTTGTCGAGCGGTGCACCCTCCTGGGGAGTTGGCGTGAAGCCCCGCGGGGAGCCCGGGGCGGCGCTCAGGCCGTCCTTGCGGTCTGCCAGCAGCGCGGTGATCTCCATGCTCTTGCCCTCCCGGATCAACTGCAGGTGGACCTTCGAATCCGGCGCCTTGGCGGAGATGGTCCGGATGAGTGCATCGCTCGTGGCCACGCGCGTACCGTCGACCGAGGTGATGACGTCCCCCTTTCGCAGTCCTGCCTTCTCGGCCGGCCAGCCCGGGGTCACCGCCTCCACGAAGGCACCCTCGCGTGATTTCAGTCCGAAGTATTCCTGTTTCTCGGGTGAAACCTCGGAAATGCTGATTCCCAGGAAACCGCGCGCAACACGGCCTGAGGTCATGAGCTGCTTCATGACCTCCTTTGCCATGTTGATCGGCACCGCGAAACCGATCCCCTGTCCCATACGGCTGATGGCAGAGTTGATGCCGATCACCTCACCCCGCGTGTTCAGGAGCGGGCCTCCCGAGTTTCCGAAATTGATTGCCGCATCGGTCTGGATGAAACTGTCGAGAGCGAAATCCCGGGAGAGCTCAGGCAACTTGCGGGCCTTGGCACTCACCACGCCCACGGTGACCGTGCGCTCATAGGCCAGGGGGTTGCCAATCGCCAGAACCCACTCGCCGACGCGTAGCTTCGAGCTGTCACCGAACGGGATCGTGGACAGGGGTTTCTCGGCATCGACCTTCAGCAGTGCCAGATCCGTGGCGGGGTCTGTGCCCACCACCTCGGCCGGGAGCTCGGTCTCGTCGGCGAAGCCCACGGTGATGCGGTCGGCATCCTCAATGACGTGGTAGTTGGTCATAATGTACCCGTCATCGCTCACCACGAAGCCCGATCCGCCGCTGTCCTCCCGGCGTTCCTCCCCTTCATGCTGTCGTCGCTCGCGCTCGGGGCCGAAGAAGAACTCGAAAGGATCGTGGAACGGCTGGCGTCGCCGTTCCTGATTCTGCTGCTTGGGGGAAATGATCTCGGTCGAGGTGATGCTCACCACCGCGGCCTCGACACGCTCGACGATGTCGGCAAAGTTCGGCAGGGCCAGGCCTGGTGCCTGGATGTCCCTCTCCTGGGCTGTGGCGCCGGAGGAGATCAGGGGCAGGATGAAAGCTGTCAGAAGCAGGCAGCGTAGGGCCAGGTTGGCCTGGCGGTGAAGTTGGGGCAGTAGACTCAGCATAGGGCTCTCTCTTAATCTCCTCGTTATTTCTGACTTTTGCCTTTAAAAACAGAATAGACCACGCCCCGGGGAGCGTCAAGGGTGTTCAACTGTCCCCCAGCATCTTGCGGAAATCCCTTTCGGAGACAAGCGCCACGCCCATCTCCCGGGCCTTTTTGGCCTTGGAGCCGGGGGACGCACCGGCCAGCACGTAGTCGGTCTTGCGGCTGACCGAGCCACTCACCCTGCCGCCGCGGGTCCGGATGAGTTCTGCAGCCTCGTCCCGGGTGAAACCGTCCAGGATGCCGGTGAGCACAAATGTCTTGCCGGCGAATGGCCCCGAGGAGGGCGGGGCCCCGGTCTGCGGTTCGGTGAAGTTCAGCCCGGCGGAGCGCAGGCGATCGACGAGCTTCTGGTTCGAGCTCTGGGCGAAGAAAGCCCGCACCGATGCGGCCACGCGCGGTCCCACGTCTTCCACTCCCTCCAGTTCCTCCTGTGTGGCCTTCTGCAGCCGATCCAGCGTGCCGAACCTGCGCCCGATCTGTTGCGCTGTGCGTTCGCCCGCGAAACGAATCCCGAGCCCGAACAGCAGACGGTGCAGGGGAAGCCGGCGGCTCTTGTCAATCTGGCGCAGAAG
>CBEVTG010000294.1:0-3567 GCA_965552745.1 uncultured bacterium | reverse complement strand
CCGTATACTTTTAATAAGACATTTGTGAGGGCACGGGACCCTCGCAATCGAGAAATTCCGGGAGGTCACACGTTATGAACAAGGCCGCTTTCCGCACTGCCATCGCCTGTCTGGGGGTGCTGACGGTTACGAGCCTCCCTCTGCTCGCCGGTTACGAGGAGGGCCTGGACGCCTTCAAGGCCAAAGACTATGGCCGGGCGATCGAGGAATTCTCGCTGGAGATCGAGAAGCACCCGAACTATGACTACGGACACTTCATGCTCGGAATGTCGTACCTGAAGCTCAAGCAGGTGGACAAGGCGGTGCCCCACCTGGAGCGCGCCGCGGAGATCGACAAGGAAAAGCTCGTCTACCTGTACAACCTGTCCCAGGCGTACCGGCAGCTCGGTGAGTGGGACAAGGTCATCAAAATGCTGGAGGGGAAAACCGAGCTTCGAGCGCGTCCGATCGAGAATGCCAACGCGCACTACCTGCTCGGTCTGGCCTACATCAACGCCAAGCGGTATTTGGACGCGGTCGACCAGCTCGAGGCCGGCAAGAAGCTCGCCGCCAAGGATGCCAAAATTCTCTCGTCTCTGGGAACGGCGTACTTCTACACCGGCGACTATGACACCGCCATCTCCAACCTGAAGGCAGCCGTGGCCAAAAAGCCGAAGGATCTGGTCACGAACCGCTTCCTGGCTGAAGCGCTGGTTGCAAAGGCGCAGCGCACGGCCGACAAGCCTCAGAAAAAGCAGCTCTACGGAGAGGCGGTCAAGTTCGCTGAGCAAGCCAGGAACATCAACGGCAAGAACGATTTCGCCACCGCCAACCTCGCCGGCCGCGCCTACCTCGGGGGGGAGCGCTACTCACAGGCCGTGGAGGCTTTCACCAAGGCGATCTCACTCAAGCCCAAGCACGCCTATGCCCACTACAACAAGGCAGAGGCGTACAAGGGGATGAAGGACTGGGCCAGCGCCACGGCGGAGTACGTCAAGGCGACCGAGCTGGATCCGCAACACGCCACGTTTTTCGCGGCACTCGGGTACGCGTACGAGCAGCTCGCCAAGCAGCCTGACAACGCGGGCGAGTCACTGGACGATGCGAAACGGTGTTACGAGACTGCCCAGAAGATCAAGCCTAAGACTTCCACCCGTGACGCCATCGCCCGCGTGGCCCAGAACATCGTCATTCGCGAGGACAACCTGCAGACCGACGAGGAGAACGCCCGCATCGAGGACCTGAACAGGCAGCGCGAGGAGGAGTACGCGAAGCAACTTGAGGAGGCGGCCGAGTACGAGAGGAAGCGCCAGGAATACCTGGAGGACAAGGGAATCGTTCAGAAGAACCGGGAAGAAGGCGCTACAGCGAGCAAGGATCCCGTTCCCCCAAGCGCTCCCGAGGAGCCTTCGGACACTTCTGAGCCTGCGGACGCGCCCGAGCCAGCGGATGTGGGTGAGACGGGGGACGCGCCCGCTCCGGAAAGCGGAACTTGAGGGCCTGGACCGAAACGGGGCAGTGATAGCCGGTCAGCCGTAAACAGTTACACAGCAAAGCCCATCTGGAGCGCCCCGCAGCGGCTCATTTGCGGGGCGCTTTTGTCTTTCCAGAGGTGCCCGCACACCCCCCAGCATTGACACACCCTACCCCCGCTGTGCTAGCATAACGTCTTCATTTATCAGCATTTGCTGCGTTTCACCCCCTGCACTCAGCAGGGTGTCTACGAGTCCCGTTGATGGTCGACAGCTACCTCCCGATCGCCCTCGTGATCCTCGCCGCCGCCATCCTGGCGGCCGGGATGATCACAGCCTCCCACGTTTTGGGAAGACTGTCAGCCGGGCGGCGCGGAGTCGATCTGTCCCCGTACGAGTGCGGAGTTCCGCCGCAGGACGCCTCGCACAAGCGTCTGACCATCCGCTTTTACCTCGTTGCCATGCTGTTCATCCTCTTCGACGTCGAGGCGGCTTATCTGTTTCCCTGGGCCACGCTCTACCGGCAGATGGGTTTGTTCGGTCTCATCGAAATGACCGTCTTCATCGGGGTCCTGCTCGTCGGCTACATCTACGTCTGGAGGCGGGGAGCGCTGGAATGGAAATGACGCCGACTCCCGCCGCAGGGAAGGAATCCCATGCAGTGGTGCGACTGCGCGAGCGCCATGCCCCGGCCGTCTTCAGTGTGGAGCGGTTCCGGGATGAGGAGACGGTCATCGTCAAGCCGCAATCGATCGTGGAGGTCTGCCGCTTCCTGAAGCAGGAATCGGATGTGGCGTTTGAAATGCTGACCGATCTGTGCGGAGTGCACTTCCTGGATCGAGACTACACGTACGAAGTGGTTTACCAGCTTTACTCTCTGAAAAATAATCAGCGCCTGCGCCTGAAGGTGCGCCTGGCGGAAGATGAATCAGTATCCAGTGTGACGGTGGTCTGGCCCGGTGCGGATTGGCTCGAGCGCGAAGCGTTCGACCTGGTCGGAATTTGCTTCGAAGGGCATCCGGATCTGCGGCGAATCCTGATGCCGGAGGATTACGACGAGCATCCGCTGCGCCGGGATTTCCCGCTCTCTGGCTGACCCGACCGGAAGGTCCGGGGAGCAACCTCGCGAGCAAATGGTAGGAATGGTGGGAGAAGAGGAAAGGGTGCGCGAATTCGACGACCTCGAGGGAGAAGAGGTCGTCTTGAACATGGGTCCCCAGCACCCCGCGACCCACGGGGTCCTGCGGGTGGTGCTACGCCTGGACGGCGAGACCGTGACCTCGGCCACGCCGATCGTGGGTTACCTGCACCGCGGCATGGAAAAGATCGCCGAGAACGTCACCTATCACCAGTTCATCCCGTATACGGACCGTCTGGACTATCTCGCACCGCTGTCGAACAACACCGGCTTTGCGCTGGCGGTCGAGAAGCTGATCGGCGTGGAGGCCCCGCCGAGAGCTCAGGCGATCCGCGTCACCATCTGCGAGCTTTCGCGCATCTCGGCCCACCTGCTCTGGCTCGGCACCCACGCCCTCGATCTGGGTGCGGCTTCCGTCTTCTTCCACACCTTCCGGGAGAGAGAGACCCTCTACAACCTGTTCGAGATGCTCACCGGCACGCGCCTGACCACCTCGTACACGCGCATCGGCGGGCTTTTCCAGGACCTTCCGGAAAACTTCCTTGCCGGCGTGCGCGAGTTCATCCGCGACTTCACGAGCAAGGTCGACGAGTGGGAAGGCCTGCTGACCCGGAACCGTATCTGGATGGATCGCACCCAGGATGTAGGCGTCCTCAGCAAAGAAGACGCCATCGCTCTGAGCATCACAGGACCCAACCTTCGCGCCTCTGGTGTCGAGTGGGACGTGCGCAGGGCCGAGCCGTACTGTGGGTACGAGGAGCTCGAGTTCGAAGTTCCCGTCGGTGCGGTCGGAGATGTCTACGACCGTTACCTGGTGCGCATGGAGGAGATGCGCCAGAGCACGGGGATCGTGCGCCAGATCGTCGATCGCATCCCGGATGGCCCCATCTGTGTCGACGACCTCAAGCTCAGCCTGCCGGTCAAGGAAGGCGTGCTCACCAAAATGGAGGATCTCATCCACCAGTTCATGCTGGTGAC
>CBEVTG010000293.1:0-3572 GCA_965552745.1 uncultured bacterium | reverse complement strand
CTTTCCCGGCCCATCGCAGAGGTCAAATTCTAACCCTGAAACTGGACCGATTTAAGGGGGGCAGGTCAGTGGTTAACAGAGAGCGAGAGAGTTTTGGGCGAGAGGATCCCCCTTTTGCCCTTCGCCAGCCTCTCTGGTTAACAGGCGGCTCGGGTCGCGATCAGATCACACGCGTGCCCGCAAACCTAGCAGAACGTTTAGGGAAAACCGCGCCGGGCGTGCCTCGCAGGGCGCAACGGGAGGGGTGCCGGGTGGCGCGACTCGTGGCTGGGAGGGTGTGGCTCCGGAGGAGGGGTTCGAACCCCCGACCTAGTGGTTAACAGCCACCCGCTCTACCACTGAGCTACTCCGGAACAGGGGTGGGAACCTCTTATTTTGGGGGAAGATGGGGCGGCTGTCAATCACGGGGGTTCTCCGGCCTGGCCACCGGACGGCACCGCGCGGCAGGGATGCTCAGCCGGGCAGGTTCTTGAGCACGGCGAGCTTGTCCCGGTAGGCCCCCCGGATCTCGACCAGGTCGGGCTGGCGGAATTTGAGCTCGCGGGCGATCTGGCCGATGGTGGCGTTTTCCCGGGTCGAGATCGCGTCGTCGGAAGCCGAGACCGCGAACAGGCAGTGCAAGAGATCGATCTTCTGCTCGCGGGTGGCCGTACTGCTGAACTCGCGGGTAACGACGAAATTGTCGGTGCTGCCAAACAGGAAGTTCTGGTGCTTGGCGATCTCAACGACGAGCGCAGCTTGCTCCTCCGGCAGGTGCCCCCACCGGATGACCTGGCGCTCCATTTCCAGTGTCTCCTCTTCGCTGATGTGGGAATCGGCGTTGGCGACGCGGCTCAGGATGAACGCAAATGCGGCGATGTGCCTTGCCTGGCCGGGCTTGAGGCGCTCGAGCGCCTGTGAGATTCGGTGGATCGTGTCTCGCTCTGTCGTTCCCGGAGCCGGTTCTTGCGCCGGTTCATCCTTACCACCCAGACCAAGGAACTTGAGAATTGACATATTACTTATCTCCCCTTCTCGCGCGAGACAGCCACCGGATCACCCCCGCGCGGCCAGCCGGTCACGCACTGAGACCGTGCTCTTTAAGATGAGCGGCAAGAGTGCGCAGAGCCTCGCCGCGGTGGCTGACGCGGTCCTTTTCCTCGGCCGAGATCTCGGCGAACGTCTTGCCGAGCGGCGGGAACAGGAAAACGGGATCGTACCCGAAACCGCCCTTTCCTCTGGGCGATGTCGCGATCTCACCCTCGCAGGCACCTGAAAACGACACGATCAGGGTGCCTCCGTTGGCGATGGCGCAGACGCAACGGTAAGCTGCGAGGCGATCCTCGCCAGACTTGCCGGCCAGCTCTTTCAGCAGTTTCTCGTAGCGCTGGACGTCCGTCAGATCAGGACCGCCATAGCGGGCGGTGTGCACGCCGGGTTTTCCTCCCAGCGCCTCCACTTCCAGGCCTGAATCCTCCGCCAGCACCGGACCTTCATACTTGCGGCTCCAGTAAAGCGCTTTCTCGGCCGCGTTCTCCAGGTGCGTTTTCCCGGTCTCGGGGGCTTCGCCGGCCAAATTCGCCTGCTTCAGGGCCACGAGATCGAACCCGGCAGGAGCGATCAACCGGGTGATCTCCTCGAACTTGCCCTGGTTATTCGTGGCGATCAGCAGCTTCATCGTGAGCGCTCCGGCAGAGCCGCGGCCACGGACGCTCACCGACTGGCGGGAGCGGCCGGAGCCAGAAGGCGCGCGAGCGATCCCTCCAGCACCTTCTTCTGCTCCGCAAACAGACTCTCGACACCGACTGCGGCCAGATCCAGAAGTGATTCGAGCTCCGGCCGGCCGAACGGGCTACCTTCGGCAGTGCCCTGGACTTCGATCAGCCGGCCGCCACCGGTCATGACGACATTCATGTCAACCTCGGCGCGCGAATCCTCCTCATAGCAAAGATCGAGGATGCGCTTTCCGTCAACGATTCCGACCGAGGTTGCGGCCACCTGCCCATGAAGCGGCGGCTGAGTGATCTTTCCCTTCTCCATCAGGCCATCCAGCGCCATGGCCAGAGCCACGAACGCTCCGCTGATAGCTGCCGTGCGCGTGCCTCCATCCGCCTGCAGCACGTCACAGTCGATCCACACGGTGCGCTCGCCGAGCCGTGTGAGATCGGTCACGGCGCGCAGCGATCGTCCGATGATGCGCTGGATTTCATGGGTCCGGCCCGACGGCCGGCCCCGGCTCACCTCTCGCTGGGTTCGGGTGTCTGTAGAGCGCGGGAGCATGCCGTACTCCCCGGTGATCCAGCCCTGCTTCAGCGTCCTGTCCTTGTTCGCCTCGCGCAGCCAGAACGGCGTGCGCTCATCCACGCTCGCGGCACAGAGCACGCGCGTGTCGCCCACCTCGATCAAGGTGGAACCTTCGGCGTACTTGAGATATCCAGCCGTCAGCTTGACCGGACGTAACTGCTCGGCACCACGGCCGTCTACTCGAGCGGAAGTCATGGGGCATCATTATACGTGCCCTGCGGGCCGAACCATACCCCTCCGGTCCGAGGCCGGTCCGGCGGCGGGAACGTGGGAAGCGAAATGGAGCAACGCGGGGTGGAATCGCGGAGCGTATTACGGCTGGGCGCGCGGGCCCCCGGCTCCCATGAGCCGTTCGAGCGCACGCTGATCCACTTTGGACAGATCCCGGTAGTACCGGCGGGCCAGGTCGAGGTGCCCGGCGAGGGTCTCGCGCTCCTCTCCCTCGATCAGGATCCGCACGGAGCGAATCTCGGGGAAGTTGTAGGTGATCGAATTGACGACGGCGTACAGCGTGGCGATTTCCGAGTCGGTGCCGCCGGAATGGCCCGTCATCATTGCGGCGCTGAAATCCACGTAGGCGTTTCCGTCACGGTCGAGATAGATTTGTCGGAGCTCGGCCCGCGCCGGAATCACCGGAACGTTGAGCACGCGGCGCGGACCGCGGATGAGTTCCTCGATCACCTGCCGGACTTGATCGGTCAGCGCCGCGGTCACGATGATCCGGCGGCGCTCCGGATAGAGACCGGTCGCTCCTTCCCTGCTAAAGAACAGGATCACCTCACGGTCAGCGCTCACCTGCGGGTCGGCGAGCGGCGCCTCCTCGTCGACGATCACCGCCTGTCCAGCGAGCGCCTCCTCGTCGGGTGGCGGAGGAAGCGTCTCTTCGTCGTCATCGAGGAAGATCCACAGCCCCACGATGAGCAGGAGAATCCCGACGACGGCAATGACGGTGCGCCGGGGCGGCCCGCCCCCGGAATTTTCCGGCTCCTCAGGACGGGAGAAGCTCGAAGGCTCCTCGGAGGGCGGATCCCCTGAAGGCGGAGCTCCCCAGGGAGAGTTCGGATCTGGAGGCACGTCGCTCAACGCGCCGTCCCCGTGCGGCCGGGCCCCGGTCGGGCCGCTTCACTCAGCTCGGTGGTGCGGAAACGATCGATGCTGTGGAAAATGGCCAGAGCGAGAGACTCGCGGTAGGCGGGACTGCGAAGTTTTTCCTCCTCATCAGGGTTGGTAATGAAACCGACCTCGATCAGGATGGCGGGCATGTTGGCGCCCATGAGGACCCGGAAAGG
>CBEVTG010000292.1:0-3583 GCA_965552745.1 uncultured bacterium | reverse complement strand
GACGAAGCACTCGCGTATCAGGAGCGGGTCGCGCCCGAGTGCCTGGTAGATCTCCTCGAGCCTCCGGGGCAGATGGGTGCTGCGTTCGATGCGCTCGAGCTCCGCGCGGATTTCCAGGTCGAGGATATGAACGTTCCAGAATTTTTTGAGAGCGCGGGAAAGCTGCAGGTAAGTCCGGACGTTCTGTTCAAGAATTTCCCGGGTAACCGCCTCGCGGAAAGGTATCCGGGAGCCGGTTCGGTGGGCGTGGTAGATGTTCTCGATCGCCCGTTGGGCCTCCACGCGTCCCTCAAACGTGAGCACGGAGGGACTCTCCCCGGCATGCCCGAACGGCATCAGGCATAACCCAACAGACACACATCCTGCTAAAGCCCTTATGAACATGGGCTTACAAGGTTCCTTACGTGATGGAGGAGTCCCGGACTGGCTTTACATATGATACCAGATCGGGCTGCCGGATGGACCTGTAAGGCGATATGATCTCGGTCTTCGGAGGAAGCAGGAATGACAAACAGACAGAGGCATTTTGCGGGTACCAGTATGCTGGTGACGGGGATCATTCTCATGGGATGCGGAAGCGGAGCGCCGGGGTCCGGCGGAGACGATCTGAAGCAACGAGCTGCGAGGCTGGCGCACGAGACGCTCATCGTCGACACGCACGTGGATATTCCCGATCGCATCAACCGGAGTGCGGAAGACATCTCGATCAGGACCGAGAAAGGGCATTTCGATTACCCCCGAGCGAAGAAGGGAGGCCTCGACGCGCCGTTCATGTCGATCTACGTCAGCGCGGATCACCAGGACGCGGGTGATGCCAGGGTCTATGCCGAGAAACTGATCGACATGGTGGAGGGGTTCGAGACGGCGTGGCCGGACAAGTTTGCGGTAGCCCGCTCGACCCGGGATGTTCTCGAGCATTTCGAGCGCGGAATCATCTCCCTTCCCATGGGACTGGAGAACGGTGCCCCGATCGAGAACGATCTTTCAAACGTGGAACACTTTTATAATCGCGGCATCCGTTACATCACGCTGACACACTCAAAGAACAACCAGATCTGCGATTCCTCGTATGACGATGAAGACACGTGGGGCGGACTCTCGCCGTTCGGCAAACAGGTCGTCGCCGAGATGAACCGGGTCGGGATCATGGTGGACATCTCGCACGTCTCGGACGAGGCATTCTACGAGGTGATGGAGGTGTCAAAAACTCCAGTGATCGCCTCCCACTCCTCCTGCCGGCACTTCACGCCCGGCTTCGAGCGCAACATGAACGACGAGATGATCCGCGCGCTGGCGGCCAAAGGAGGTGTCATCCAGATTAACTTTGGCGCCACGTTCATCAACGAGGCCGCCAACGAACAGGGCACGAAGGCGTGGGACACGGTGGAGAAATACCTGGAGGAACATGGGCTGACCGACGATGACCCCGCCTACGAGGAGCAGCACGCGAAATACTGGGCCGAGAATCCACGCACCGAGGTCACCCTCGGGGATGTCGTGGATCATATCGACCACGTGGTCTCACTCGTCGGGATCGACCATGTCGGGATCGGATCCGACTTCGACGGCGTGACCTGGCTGCCTGTGGGGCTGGAGGACGCCTCCACGTTTCCCGGACTGATCGAAGAGCTCCTGCGACGCAAATACTCCGAGGACGATATCCGCAAGATTCTGAACGGTAACCTGATGCGCGTCTGGTCAGAGGTCGAACGTCACGCCGCCGCGCAATCCTGAAGCGCAGTGAGCATCCTCACCCGGGACCGCGGACTCTCCTGTTAGAGACCCATCCAGTCGAGGACGATTCGATGCTTCCTTGACATACTGGATACTTCGCGGTATAGGTGTATTGTTTCACATACCAGAAGAACCCTGAGCAGCAGAAGACGCTGCATGGGAGGAAGTGTGTCGAACCGCGGCCGGCCACTGAATCTCAGTCTAATCTGCCTTTCCCCCTTCCTTCTGAGTCCGACCTTTTGGACTGGCTATCGCCTGTCCTGTGCACCAACTCGGTCTTTCCCCGCCAACAAGAGGAGATGCCGCAATGCTTAGACGAATCGGTGTTACCCGTGTGTTCAAACTCCTGTTCGGCTCTCTGGCTCTGGCCTCGGCCACCGTACCTCTCGCACCCGATGCCAGCGCAGCTGGTGGCTTCGGGGGTCTGGATCTGTACCATGTGCCCATGTCGTGGTGCATCGTCAACGGCAGCCCGGCACAGGCGAGCCCCAGTATCCTCGGGCTCAACGGCACTCTGGATACGAACACAGACGCCGTCATCTGGAGAAGGCACGAGCGACCGACGGATAACATCCTGGTTCCCCAGGCCGGAATATCCCTGCGCTCGGCGATCAACGACACCTGGGGTTCGCTGAATTTCCCGTTCATCAATGACCCGGACACCGCCAACGGCATCGTGAGTGACGTGAACGGGTGGGATGTCAACGTTGACTCAACTGAGTTTGACGCCTTGTTGACCGCCTGTGATCTGGCCTACGAGGGCATCGGCCGCGCAGGCATCGGGATCACCGCGGTCAACATAAACCTGTTTCACGACAATGCGAACCCCATGGCGCCGGACGGCAATACGCAGTGGGACTATGTCGGCATCGGCGGCTGGGGGGGCTGCGACCAGTTCATCAGCACACCGGGTGTCTGTGCGACTCCCTACGATGCCCGCGTCATGGTCGCCGACAACAATTACTTTTACCCGACGGTTGTGGACAGGACATTCCCCCCCTCGCCGGCAGACCTTGGTGGGAACCTGGCTTTTATTCTCACGGACTCGCTCGATCAACTCACCGGGCACGAGGTAGGCCATGCCCTGAGCCTGCCCCATCGCTCGAATGTATTCGCCCTGATGAACCCGAGCAGCCAGGACAACGACATGGACCTCGACACGGACAACATTAATTTGAACACCACCGAGGTTGCCGCGGTTCGCGCGGCCGCCCTCATCGTTCCCGGCCTGGAGATCGATCCCCCGGGGGTGTTCGACCCGGGGAACTTCGTCGCCATGCGCCTCGTAGACCGGATCAACGGAGAGATCCCCTACCTCGACATCGCATCGGTGAAGGTCGTGCTCGACCAGGCGGGAGACATGGTGCACATAGGCCAGCAGCTCAAGGGGCTCCTGCCGGCCGTCATCGACGAGAGGCTGTCATACGCAGTGATGATGGATACCGATCAAGACAGTCAGACCGGATGCGACCCTGATCTTCTTCCAGAGCTAGGTGTCCCTAGCCAGTTCCCTGGAGCAGAGCTTGTCGCAGTCGCAGAACTGCCGTCGCCGGGCGACCCCGCCGATGTAATTCCGGGCAGAGCTTTCGTGTGCGCGGACGGAGAGATCCGCGAACTGGACGTCGATCTCTTCCAGTTCCAGCTACTCGTCCTGCGCGTGCACCCATATCTTGTGGAAATCAATGACGAGCGTCCCTTACTGCGGGATTTCATCGCTGAAGTCCACCACACCGTCAACTTGAGGCTCCATAATTCGGCCCTGCCGGTTCCGATTGCCCTCAACGCCCCCTTTGTGGTCGAGACGGCCACGATGGTGTCATCGGGATTCATCGGGGGATTCATGGAGCGA
>CBEVTG010000291.1:0-3585 GCA_965552745.1 uncultured bacterium | reverse complement strand
AGCACAGTCCGACGGGCAGGAGTTGCAATCCTCACCCAGAGTGGGCTCGCATGCCAGGTTATTGTTGCAGGGCGGCTGACACTCTAAAGTTCCAGAGCAGTCTTGATCAGCGCAGTCCGCAACGGAATCGCAGTCATTGTCCAGAGTGTCGTCACACGTCAGACCAGGCTCCTCGGAGGCAGGTGGCGAGCCGCAGTCCAGAGAGCAATTACAGGCGTCTTCGCCCACCTCACAGCTGTTCTGGCCGCAGCAGAACGCGGCTCCAAGCTGATCCGCGCATGCGAAACCGTTCGCTGTACACCGCGGGTCCGTGCAATCCACGGGATTGGTTGTGCTCGCATCCCCTCCACAGCAGAACTGGCCTGCGGCATTTCCCCTTTGCTTGCCATTGCAGTCCTCGGGACAGGAAGCGCAATTCTCGCCGGCAAATGTCTCGCAGGTTCCGTTGCCGCACGAAGGCGTGCCCCCTCCACTGACACAGTCGGACGGGCAGCTATTACAATCCTCACCCACCTCACAGACGCCATCATTATCACAAATGGGCGTCGCCTCAACCGTGAGGGTGAGCGCATCCGAATCGTCTTCCCCACCGCTGTCACTCAGGCTCGCCGTGATCAGATGCAGTCCATCGGATAACAGGTCCGTGCTGAACGTTTCACCCACCCCGATCTCGCCGTCCAGATCCGAATCCCATTTCAGATCTACTGTAAGATCGCCGTCTTCTCGATCGGTGGCGGAACCGGTAAAGGTTACGATCTCGCCCGGTTCGACAACACTCCCATCCGGCGGAGAGGAAATCGTTACCGTAGGAGAGGCGTTCCCCTTTTCCTCGCTGTTCCTCCAGGACTCCTTGCACTGCCGATCGAAAGAGCCTCCCTGGGAGCCCCCGTCCCAGTCAATCCTGCCATCGCCGTCGTTGTCGACATCGTCGTCGCATGCGGGACTCTCGCTCGTCGACCGTACACTCGCGCAACCCGGGTCCACTGGGTAGTCGATCAGTCCGTCTCCATCGTTGTCGACGCCGTCGCCGCACGCCTCGCCGATGCGAACCGCGATCGGTGTCGAGATCTCGGCGGCGCCAAGTTCATCGGTGACCCGCAGCCGCACCAGCGGTGTGCCATAAGCCGAATACGACGCCATCGTGTCGACGGTCATAGCCGGCGGGGTGAATGGCCCGCCCTCGGAAAACTGCCACTCGTAGGGCAATGCTGCAAGGGGGCCGTCCGGGTCTCTTACGGGCAAACTGCCGAAGAGCAGGCTGGTGCCAGGTGCCGCCTGCGGCGGCGTGACTCGGAAGCGCGGTGCAGGACCCTGATTGACTCCGGCCTCCGGCGTCACGTTGGTTCCCGCGTTCCTGCGGTTACCCTCGACGTCGTAGACAGAGACAGTAAAGCCCTGTGCCACTCCCGGGTCGTAATTCGACGTCGCGAACGCGGCTGTAACGTCCGTTCCGGAGAGTTTCAGCTCGGCAATCATTCCGCCGCCGCTCCGCGCCAGGCGAGCCACTGAGAGCCCTTCCGGATCCATCGCTGAGAATTCGATCCGGATCTGCCCGGCCACCGGGGTCTGCGGCCCCGTCGTCAGGACCGTCACCTCCGGCTTGTCGCCGACGACTGCAGCCTCCAGGAACGACTCGGGCGCGGAAACAAGCTCCTCGCCGCATACCCCATCCTCGTCGCACTCTGGCCAGGGTTCGAGGGATCGAGATCCGGCCGCCGCTGCCGCGGAGGCTACCGAATCGAAGGGAATCGAGATCAGCTCACAGGTAGTGAAGTACTGGCTCACGCTCAGCGCCAACGCCGCCGAGTAGGCAAGGCGGAGGTGGTTCGCCGGGAACAGGTCCGGGAACAGCGCCCCCCGCGTTCCCCGCAGCCCGTTACCCATCAGGTTGCCGTTCGCATTATTGTCGTGGCGGAAGTCGTGACCGAGGCCCAGGGCGTGGCCGAGCTCATGTATGAGGGCCCCCATATGGCTCGAGACGATTCTGCTGATCGTCGAACCCGAAAACCCTGGAAAGGAGACGCCCTGTACGAGCGGGTAGGGACCTATCTCGGGGATGATCATTCCATCGTACTCCGTGTCATCCCTGAGGTTGGCGAGGTTGAGGAGTGAGAAGAGCGCGCTCCCAATCATCGCCGTCCCCGAGTCGTCACCGGATCCGCCTCCCCCGCCCAGAGCCCTGCCGTTTTCGATTGATCCATCGGGGTTCTGCACATGGAGCTCGGGAAGGAGCACCCAAATCTCACCGCGGGTGTTTACCGGAACCCCAGCAGCTCGTGCTGCATTTATGCTATTTCCCCATGGATTTTCTCGAAGATAGGCGTCATCGGGGATGATCCCGTCGTACTCGACGAGGAACACCGTGTGAATCACCGGGGTGAGTCCATCGGCCTCGAGCTCGAAGCGCGGGGCGAGCTTGCCAGCGCCGGTGCGGTCCATCTGTTCGCAGGCCCACGCCCGCATCGCGATCAGCGTCTCCTGCAGGTTCCCGACGGCCGCGACCTGCGGCGTCCTATTGGTTGGAATCAAGTAGGCGACTCGTACCGTCGGCTCCCCCGTGTCAATGGGATCGATGGCAAGCGCCGCATCGGCGCTGAGCGCCGTGACGCATCCGAGAATCAGAGCCACCCAGCGGTTCGGTCGGATCATGGCGAACACCTCCCTATGGAGACCCCACGGCGCGGTCCCATCCTTCTTACAATCCTTGGAGACGGGGTAGAGGCTGCTTCAGAGTATGGAAGCAAGAAAAAGCCTTGGCCTCGCTCTCTCCCCGACTCTCGCTCACCAGGCCCTAAAATTTGACTGAAAGATACGGTGAGCGCAGGCGATTGTCAACGGCCCTGAGCGGGAATTTTCCGGCGAGGACTGACGAGCTCACACACTCGATTGAACACCCAAGCTTGGTACCAGCGCGGAAGAATTACTAATGCCCGGATAAAGAGAATCCCGACCGCAGCCTTGCCACGATCGGGATCTTCGTCTGTTCAAATTGGTAGCGGAGGCCCGATCTGATCGGGTACAGAAGAATTTGGTGGTCTTGAGTGTACCCTTGAGAGGACGGGGTTTGGTGGTTCCGAGGGCCGCTTAGCTTCCAACTCCACCAAGCTTGATCCCCACCCACCCCAGCCATCCTGCGGACGTTCGGGTCGGATCTGGTTTTTCGTAGGGACACCCGTAATATTAGTTGATTTATTGATGGTTAACCTTGCCCGACAAGCCTTCTGTTTTCATGGCTCTCCATAATTGAGTCATTTCCTCTTGCATGGAGGCAACAACGTCAGGGTGTTCGCTTGAAATGTCGCTGCTTTGAGATGGGTCAGTGGTGATGTCGTAGAGTTCGAACTTAATTGGATCATTTTTCTCCATCCAGTTTTGAAGGTCCGTTGGATCATCTGTTTCCGGCAAATAACCTAGTAAGGTGTAGTTGCCAGTTCGCATCGACATCTGTGGCATCCTGAAATATGAATCTTCATGATTAGGATAGAACCAAATGGAAGAAGCCTCTCTTGCGACCTCTTTGTTCAGTAAAGCATTGAAGGCATCAACGCCATCCTTCTCCGGCCCCGCTCCTGGGAAATGCTTGAC
>CBEVTG010000290.1:0-3587 GCA_965552745.1 uncultured bacterium | reverse complement strand
GTCGCTGGTATCGACCCGGATCATCTCGCCCACGTCGATGAAGGGTGGCACCTGCACCACCAGGCCGGTCTCCAGCGTAGCGGGTTTCGTCTGGTTGGTGACGGTCGCCCCTCGGAGGCCCGGGTCCGCCTCCACTACCTTCAGGTTCACGGTCAGCGGAAGCGTGATGGCCATCGGATTACCCTCATAAAAATCGATCTGAATCTTGCAATTTGGCGTCAGGTAGTTGACCCCGTCGCCCAGAACCTCAGCCGTGAGATGGACCTGTTCGAACGTCTCGGTATTCATGAACACGTATTCATCTCCGCCGGCGTACAGATACTCCATCTCGTGGGAGTCGAGCACTCCCTGTTGGACCGAATCCCCCGATCGGAACCGATGCTCATGATTGGCGCCGGTCTTGAGGTTCCGCAGGCTGGACTGGACCATGCCACGCTTGTTTCCAGGCGTGATGTGGGTGACGTTCACGACCCGGAACAAAACCCCTTCCAGCACGATAACCATGCCCGAGCGAAGTTGTGTGGCCTGGATCATAAAAACCTGAACTCCCTTCTTGAATACACCAGAATACCGCTCATGCTTTAGAAGTCGCTCACCTGTTGACGGTAACCCTCATAGTTGCGCCGTGTCTCTTCCAGGCTGTCACCGCCGAACTTCTCGAGAAACATTTCGCACAGCACCAGCGCCGTGACCGCCTCCCCGACCACGCCGGCGGCGGTTATAGCCGTCGTGTCCGTGCGTTCGACTGCCGCCTTGCGCACCTCTTTGCTCTCCAGATCCACCGAGTTCAGCGGCCGTATCAGGGTCGATAGAGGCTTCATGTAGCCGTGGACACGAATCTCCTCGCCATTGCTGATGCCTCCTTCGATGCCACCACAGCGGTTGCTCTCGCGGTAGAAACCACGATCCTGGGCGTAGTAGATTTCATCCTGGAAGGCACTGCCCACCGAGGAGCCGCCTTTCACCCCCGCTCCAATTTCGACCGCCTTCACCGCAGGCACTGACATCATGGCCTGCGCAAGCCTGCCGTCCAGACGGCGATCCCATTGAACGTGGCTTCCCAGGCCGGGAGGAACACCGCGGGCCACGATCTGAAAAACACCTCCAATCGTGTCACCGTTCGCCTTGGTCCGGTCCACCTCCCCCATCATGTCGCGCTCGACCTTTTCATCCACACACCGCAGCGGGGAGTCGTCCGGCAGGGCAACGATCCGCTCCCAGCTCACGGCCAGAGGATCTTTCACGGCGATCTGCCCCACGCGAACCACATGGCTCGTCAACTCGAGCCCGAACTCCCCGAGAAACAGGCGCGTCAGGGCTCCCGCCGCCACCCGCACGGCTGTTTCGCGGGCGCTGGCGCGTTCGAGAATATTCCGAACGTCCTTCGTGTCGTACTTCAGCGCCCCCGCCAGGTCGGCGTGCCCGGGCCTGGGGTGACGGACCTGCCGGCGCGCGCTCTCGCTGCCGGGAGCCTCGAGGACGTCCATCGATTCCTTCCAGTTCTTGAAATCCCGGTTCTCGATCCACAGGGCGACCGGGCTGCCGAGCGTCTCACCAAAGCGCACTCCGGTGAGGATTTCCACCCGATCGCGTTCGATCTGCATGCGTTTGCCTCGACCATAGCCCCTCTGGCGCCGGGCCATGTCACGATTCATGCGCTCGATGTCGACAGGCAGACCCCGCGGCAGCCCCTCTACAATGGCCACCAGGCCGCGGCCATGTGATTCTCCGGCAGTCAGAATGCGGAACATAGGCGATATTTCTACGACGGTATCTGAAACTCTTACTATAACATACGGGTTAAACGGCTCCTCTGCCCAAGCTTGACTGGCCGTTCCGGTTTCGGCTACTGTCGGTTCAAGTTCCGGTCGACGGCCGGGGTATCCCCGCAAGGAAACGAACCGCTCCCGATGCGTGTTGTCACCGCCAAGGAAATGGCCTGTGCCGACCGGAGAGCCTCTAAGGAATGGGGCCTGCCGGTCTCTCTCATGATGGAACACGCCGGGCTCGGGGTGGCGCGCTGCGTTCTGCGCGAAGCCGAACCGGCCCCGGAGTCCATGCTCCTGGTTCTGGCCGGAAAGGGAAACAACGGAGGGGATGCTCTGGCGGCAGCGCGGCACCTGGTTCTCGAGGATTGCCGTGTCCAGGTACTGTTGCTCGCCTCACGACAGGATCTCAAGGAAGATCCGCTCCTCATGCTGACGCTTCTGGAGCGTTGCGGGGTGCCGGTTGTGGAATGTCGCGGTGCCCGAGAGTGGGCGGAGCTGCGGCCGGTCGTGGATGAGGCCGATCTGATCCTCGACGGCATCCTCGGCACGGGCCTCAAACAGCCCGCCTCCGGCTGGCTGGCGGAGGTGTTCGAAGCCGTCAATGCCGCCCGGGCACAGGTATTCAGCATCGACATCCCCTCGGGCCTGAGCGGGGATACGGCCGCCGTGCCGGGCCCCTGCATCGAAGCGGACGTCACCGTGGCGCTGGGGCTTCCCAAACCGCCCCTGGTCCTGCCCCCTGCTATCGCGCTCACGGGAGAATTGCACGTGGTGGGCCTCGGCGTACCCATCGAGTCATTGCTCGCGTCCCCGTCCCACCTGGATCTCCTGGGTGCGGCACGTGTCCGCGCCCTGCTTCCGTTGCGGCCGCGCGAAAGCCACAAAGGAGACTACGGCCACGTGCTGGCGCTCGTGGGATCGAGGGGAAAACCGGGCGCCGGTACGCTGTCCTGCCTGGCGGCGCTTCGGGCAGGCGCCGGCCTCGTGACCGCGGCCGTCCCCGTGAGCGCCCACGCCGCCCTGGCTGCGGGCCGACCCGAAGTAATGGTGGAGCCCCTGCCCGAAACCACGGGCGGCGGTCTCGCCCGGGGCGCTCTGGAGCCCCTGCGCGCGCTGGTGAAGGAGAAGAGCGTCCTCATGGTCGGTCCCGGGCTCGGCACGGAACCCGAGACCGTGGAGGTGCTGCGGGCCCTGGTGTCCGAAACCCGATTGCCGCTGGTGCTGGACGCCGATGGGATCAACGCCTTCGCCGGCGAGAGCTCGCTCCTCGACGGCAGCACACGTGATCTCATCCTCACACCCCACCCCGGGGAGATTGGACGCCTGTTGGGTTCGAGTGCCGCTGAGATTCAGGCCCGACGCCTCGAGGCCGCGCGCGAGGTGGCCGCGGCGCATTCGTGCCATGTGGTGCTCAAAGGTTACCGCTCTCTCATCGCCGCACCGGATGGCCACGTGGACATCAACCCGACCGGTAACGCCGGCCTGGCCACCGCCGGCTCTGGAGATGTGCTCACAGGTATCGTGGCGGGGTTTCTCGCCCAGGGCCTGCCAGCCCGGGACGCATTGTGCTGTGCTGTCTATCTGCACGGCGTGAGCGCCGATCTTGCCAGCCATGACCTCAGCGAAATTTCCCTGGTGGCCTCCGACGTGATCGAATACCTTCCGGAAGCAATTCTTCGTACCACCCGCCCCGCTCGAGCGCTGCAACCCCCGGGGCGGGAGGACGCAACCCGCCCCTCCGGGTCATGAAATCAGCCAGTGCTCCCGGCCTGAAGCCGGGGGATTACGCAAGCTCCTCGCCCGAGCAGACCGAAGCCC
>CBEVTG010000289.1:0-3592 GCA_965552745.1 uncultured bacterium | reverse complement strand
CGACCCAGTGGTGCCGGCGGACCTCATCGATCGGGATACTCGCCGGCTCGTCAACCCCACCGGCCGTTTCGTGGTGGGAGGTCCCGCCGGGGATACGGGGGTGACCGGACGCAAGATCATCGTTGATACGTACGGCGGCATGGGGCACCATGGGGGAGGCGCCTTCTCCGGGAAGGATCCCACAAAGGTGGATCGCTCCGCATCGTACATGGCGCGTTACATTGCCAAGAATGCCGTGGCCGGCGGGCTCGCCGACCGTCTGGAAGTACAGCTGGCCTACGCCATCGGAGTGGCTGAGCCCGTCTCCATCATGGCGCAGACGTTCGGCACCGGGAAGCTCGAGGAAACGCGAATCGCCGAGCTCATCCGCAAGCATTTTAATCTCACCCCGAAGGCAATCACTGAACAGCTGGATCTTTGTCGTCCCATTTTTCAAAAAACCGCCGCCTACGGGCACTTTGGACGCACCGGGGCGGACTTCACCTGGGAGCGCACTGATCGCGCCGCTGATCTCCGCAAGGCCGCCGGTCTACGAACACCATGAGCCAGAATCTGCCAAAACACGATGTCAAGGACCTGAACCTCGCCGATGCCGGACGCCAGCGCATCGAGTGGGCCGATCGCCAGATGCCGGTACTGCGGATCATCCGCGAGCGTTTCGAGCGCGAAAAGCCGCTGAAGGGCCTGCGCCTGGCCGCGTGCCTCCACGTCACCACCGAGACCGCCAACCTGGCACGCACGCTCAAGGCGGGTGGCGCCGACGTCGCAGTGTGCGCCTCCAACCCGCTGAGCACGCAGGATGACACCGCCTCAGCGCTGGTCTCCCATTACGGTATCTCCACGTTCGCGATCAAGGGAGAGGATAACGATACGTACTACAGCCACATCCATGACGCCCTGTCGACCAAGCCACAGATCACGCTCGACGACGGGGCTGATCTGGTGAGCAGACTGCACCAGAAGGAAACCCAGTGGCTGGACGGGGTGATGGGCGGCACTGAGGAAACCACGACCGGAGTGATCCGCCTCAACAGCATGGCCGAGGAAGGCGTTCTGCGCTACCCGATTGTGGCCGTCAACGATGCCCTGACCAAGCACCTGTTTGACAATCGCTATGGCACGGGGCAGAGCACCCTGGACGGCATCATTCGCGCCACCAACCTGCTGATCGCGGGAACCCGTGTCGCGATCTGCGGCTACGGCTGGTGCGGAAAGGGAGTGGCGTCACGCGCCAAGGGGCACGGCGCCGATGTCATCGTCGTCGAGGTCGAGCCCACGCGGGCCCTGGAAGCGGTCATGGACGGCTTCCGCGTCATGCCGCTCTCCGAGGCGGCCAAAGTGGCGGGTCTGTTCATCACGGTGACCGGAAACAAGCACGTGCTCCGCGAAGAGCATTTCCGGGCCATGAGGGACGGGGCCGTGGTGGCGAACTCGGGGCACTTCAACGTCGAAATCGATCTCGAAGCCCTCGCGCGCCTGGCAAAGTCGCAGCGCATGGTCCGACCGCTCGTGAAGGAATACGAGATGGAAGACGGCCGCCGTGTCTGCGTCCTGGCGGACGGGCGGTTGGTCAACCTTTCCGCCGCTGAGGGACACCCGGCCGCGGTCATGGACATGTCGTTCGCCAACCAAGCGCTGGCGGTCGAGCATATCTCGCGCGAGTCGAAAAACCTGAGCAACAAGGTGTACACGGTTCCGGTGGAGATCGATCGCAAGGTCGCGCGCCTCAAGCTGGAAAGCCTCGGCGTCTCCATCGATGAGCTCACCCCCGAGCAGGATCGCTACCTGAAGAGCTGGACCGAGGGCACCTAAAGGAGCCTGGGGCGGCATGGGCCGCCTGCCACGCACACTTCGCTCCGCCTGGCTGTTGATCGGGCTGGCACTCGTCCTCGGTCTTCTACTCTCCGTCCGCCATCTCGGATCACGCCAGGCCGGCATCATCGACGCAGGACTCCTGCCGATCGAGCCCCGGCTCGTGCAGGGGACCTGGGCGTTCGTTCCTCCGCTCCTCCTGCGCCTGCACCTTTATCCGCTCGATCCCGACCCTCTCTCCTTCCGCTATCCGCTTCATTCCCCGCATGCTCCGCTGACACGCGAGGGCGCGTCGGTCGGCATCGAGGGAGTCCTCACCTTCCACGTCCCGGCGGATCGGGTGCTCGAACTGCACCGCTTGCACGCGGGCGCGTATGCCGACACGCTGGTTCGCGCACGGCTGCTGGAGGAGATTGGCGGGCAGGTTGGAGAGCAGGGGTACGCCGGGTTGCGGGCCGGAGGTCTCCTGGCGCTGGAGGCTCGCCTGCAGCAGAAGCTGCGGGATCGGCTCGGATCCGAAGGCGTGGTGATCGATTCGCTGAATGTGGAGCGCCTGGAATTCGGATCGGCGGGCGCCAGCGCTGAGATGCTCGGACGCCCGCCACGCACCCGGACCCGGGTTCTGCTGGTCGGGCTGGACGGCGCCGACTGGAACCTGATCGATCCCCTCATTGAACAGGGACGTCTGCCCACCCTCGAGGCACTCATCGCGCGAGGCACGAGGGCGAGGCTCAGGACGCTCGCGCCGGTCCTATCTCCAGTCCTGTGGACCAGCATCGCCACCGGGAAGCGTCCGGAGAAGCACGGCATTCTCGATTTCCTCGCCATCAGCCGCGAAACCGGGGAGCGCGTGCCGGTGACCAGCAACCTGCGCCGGGCCCGTCCACTGTGGCACATCCTTGGTGATTACGGTCTGACCTCGAGCGTGGTGGCCTGGTGGGCGACGTGGCCGGCGGAGCCCACGCGCGGCACGCTGGTGACCGATCGAGTCGCCTACCAGCTGTTCGGTGTCGAGGATGACGTTGAAGAGCAGGAGGGCAAGACCTACCCGCCCGATCTGTACGACCGCCTGCGCCCCATGGTGAAACGGGCGAATGAGATCACGGATGAAGAGATCGAACGCTTCATTCCCGAGCTGCGCAGCGCCCGGCTGGCGGAGCGCTACCCGGATTTGATCTCCGAGTTCCGCAGGTTGCTGGCCTCAACCCACACCTACACCGCAATCGCGCTCTTTCTGTTGCACGAGGAACGGGCGGCTTTCCATGCCGTTTACCTGGAGGGGATCGACACCGTGTCCCACCTGTTCAGCCACTACCGGCCGCCACGCCATACCAGCGTGAGGGAAGAGGAGGTCCGTTGGTTCGGCGGCATCGTGGATCGGTTCTACGAGTACCAGGACGAGGTGCTGGCCCAGTTGATGGTGGCGGCGGGGTCGGATACCACCCTCATCGTGTGCTCCGACCATGGCTTCCGCAGCGACCTCAATCGTCCAGCAGGGGATGCGCGGATCGGGGCAGGACGCGCCGCACAATGGCACCGCAAGTACGGGATCCTGGCCCTGGTGGGAGAGGAGATCAGGAGGGGAATCCGGCTGCAGGAGGCTTCGATTCTCGACGTAGCTCCCACGCTCTTCGCGCTGTTCGGCCTGCCGACAGCGGAGGACTTTGATGGGCATGTCCTCGAGAAGGCATTGAGGGGTGACTTTCTCGAAAACAATCCGCTGCGCACCGTGGCCAGCTACGAACCGACGGTGCTCCGGCGCGCCGTCGAGGATCCGATC
>CBEVTG010000288.1:0-3607 GCA_965552745.1 uncultured bacterium | reverse complement strand
CGGCTGAATCCGTGCTCACGAAACCTTCGCGCCCGCTCAGCCAGCTCTGCGTTATCCGTCACCAGGATACCGCCTTCCCCGGCGGCAATGGCCTTGGAAGGATGGAGGCTGAAGACGGCGATGTCAGCCCAGCCCCCGGCCGACCGGCCCTGCTGCCGACCTCCCAATAGATGGGTGGAGTCCTCGATCAGGGCAAGCCGGTGCCGGCGGGCCAGGGCCCGCAGGCTCCGCCCGTCACAGGGGAAGCCCGCATAATCAACGGGCAGCAGCGCTGAAGTCCGGCGGTTGATGGCGGCGGCAACGTTCGCCGGCATGAGAACACCTGAATCGGCATCGACGTCGCAAAACCTCGGCACCAGGCCGGCGAGCACCAGCACGTTGACGGTGGCGGCGAAAGTGAGAGGGCTGGTGATGACTTCGGAGCCGGCCGGCAGGCGCATTGCATGGACGGCTGCGTGCAGGGCGGCCGTGCCACTGGAAACGGCTACTGCGTAGCGCCGCCTGAGGCGTTTCGCAAAAGCGCGCTCGAGGGAAACCACACGAGGGCCTTGTGTGAGTGGCCCACGCCTCAGGACCTCGAGAACCGCTCTCTCCTCCGCCCGGCCCAGGGTGTGCTGGGCATAAGGTATCGAGACAGCCCGTCGCCGCATCAGGCGCTGACTCCCCTCTTCATCGAACACCCGTTACCCGGTCGGGAGCAGAGATCGCAGGTCCTCTGGAGACCACCAAGCACTGTTGGTGTCACTTGTGTAGCGAAATCCCTCCGGAACGGATCGGGCTCCCGGAAAGCGGGCGATCTGCTGAAGGCTCGGAGGCCGGGGCAGCACTACGTAGTGATCATCGAGCTCGAGAGCGCGGCGAGACTCCTCTTCCGACAGAAGCATCTCATGAATCTTTTCTCCCTGCCGCAGTCCGATTGTTTCGGTCGGGGTTGTGGGTGCCACAACCTTCGCCAAATCGACGAGCCGCAGGCTGCGTGCCTTGGGAATCAGAATCTCACCCCCATGAGCGATGGCTGGTGCCCGCAACACGAAATCCACCGCAGCCTGCTGAGGTATCCAGAATCGAGTCATCCGGACGTCGGTAATGGCCAGGGTGCCGCCCTGTCGCGATTGCTCGAGGAATTCGGGAATGACGCTCCCCCGACTGCCGAGTACATTCCCGTAGCGCACCAGACACACGCGGGTACGAGGATCGAGGTGTTCTGATGCATTCACGGCCAGTCGCTCAGCACCCATTTTGCTTGCGCCGTAGACGTTCGTGGGTTGCACCGCCTTGTCGGTGCTCAGGCACACGACCCAGCGAGGCTTGAGGCTTCCAGCGGCCTGGAGCAGGTTAGCGGTGCCCAGGAGATTCGTCTTGAATGCCTCCAGCGGGTGGGCCTCGCAGGCCGGGATCTGCTTGAGGGCGGCCGCATGGATCCATACGTCGCAGCCCGATCCAGCCTCCACCAGGCGTGCTTGATCGCGCACGTCCCCCAGGAAGAATTCCATCCGATCCGCTTTCCCGGTGAACTCCGTCGCCATGCGCTGCTGCTTCCACTCGTCGCGGCTGAAAATGCGCACACGCGCCGCGCTGTGGCACTTCAGCAGCTGGCGCGCGAACGCCTGCCCGAAGGTGCCCGTCCCCCCCGTCAGCAGCACCCTGGTTTCGCTCCAGTCCATCTTTCAGAAGCCTCCTATCCCCGAGCCCTTTCGCGGAGTGCAAAACCTGGCTGTTCCGAGCCATAATAAGACGAAAAATGCTTCTAGCCTAGTGCCCGATGCGTGGTAGGAAACCTCCAGAGCGCCTTCGTGTCCTGGTGCTTGCCGACGCCAATACCCGGACAGGGCTGGGCCATCTGATGCGCACCCGGGCGCTCGTGGAGGCGCTCGGCGAGTGCCGGCCCGTGGAGACCCTCTACGTTGGCCGCTTTGATTCCCGCGAATCAGCCTGGATCCGGCAGTGGGGATACAGGATCCGAGGCAGCCGCGATCGCCGGCGCGCCAGGATCCTGCGAAAATGCCTCCAAGAATTTCGCCCCCACATCGCCATCTTCGACGCGTATCGCCGCCTCGAGACTGAATTGCGGCTCACGCAGAGTGCAGGAGCCTGTACGGTGCTCTTTGACGATCGGAGAACGGTGGGTACTGCTCCCGTTACTATCCGGGTGAATGCCCTGGAGGGGCCGGGAAGGGTGCCACCCCGGCAGGCAATCCGCCACCTCGTTGGGCTGCGCTACGTGTGCGTGCGTCCGGAGATCGTGAAAAGGGCCCGTAGAGCCCGCAAACCGGAGGCTTCTACCTGCATAGTGTCGCTCGGTGGAGGAAGGACCCCGCGTCTCCGCCCCCTGGTCTCGAGGCTGAAAAGCGAAGTGCCCATGAGACGCTGGATTGTCCTGCGATCCGGACCCGCGCGTCGGGCCTACAGTGTTACCGGGACCGCCCGAGGATCCGACACCCGCAGCACGCAAATCGTCTCCCATCCGGCCGACGTGGCGGCTGCCCTGGCCCGCGCGACGGTGGCCGTCTCTGCAGCGGGTACGACTGCCTGGGAGCTCGCGTGTCTCGGGGTGCCAGCTGTGCTGTGGCCAATGGTACCGAATCAGCAGGCGATCGCGCGCGCCCTCGACCACCGCACCTGCCACTCGTGCAGCCACTGGCGGGACATACCGCGCGCACTTGCAGAACTCATCGCTGATCCCGTCAGACTCAGGCGCTTGAGCCAGGACGCGAGGAAGCTGATTGACGGACTGGGCGCCCGGAGATTGGCTACGGCTGTTCTCACGCTTGTCCACCCGCGCTAGATCTGCCCGTTCCTGATCAGCGATCCTTCAGAGTCCAGTCATAAGGAATTTCAGGATCGTGAGGATCGATGCGGTACTCATCCGGAGCATCATACTTATACGGCTCCGTGGGAAGATTCAACATCATCGCCTCTTCCTGCCCTATGGCTTTGAAGCCATGGATCACGCAGCGGGGAATCTGAAGCAGGATTGGATTGTGAGTCCCCATGAAAAATTCATTGACCTTACCTCGAGTGGGCGAATCAGCCCGATCATCATAGAGTACGACTTTGAACATGCCCTTCAATGCGATGAAATTATCCACCTGGATCTTGTGATAGTGCCATCCTTTCACGACCCCGGGATAAGCAGTTGTCACGTAGGCCTGCCCGAACTTGATGAAGAGATCATCATCGCAACGAAGCGCTTCCATGAGACGTCCCCGTTCGTCCGGTATCACGCGGAGCTGCTTAATCCGAACACCTTCGATCATCTTGCACATCCTGGATCTCCTGTAACCTCAGTGAGGTCTTCCGCCAAGCGCTGACCTCCATGGAGGTCACGGCTAGCGGCACATATTACATCACGCTAGATTCTGGTTGGAAGCACCCTGCCCAGGACCTTGTGAAGATTTGCCCTTCAAAGAGGCTCAACAACAGCCCCTCATATCCCATATGCGGTACATATAGAAGAACCACTGTAAATGTCACCTAAAACAACACGTAAATTAAAATATATATTGATATAAAGTTGTGGCAGCACCGTCTTTTTAGCCATTAACACTATTTATTTTCTTAAACAGAAAACCTTGAATAATTTCAATTACTATGTGTTTCGGAGAAA
>CBEVTG010000287.1:0-3611 GCA_965552745.1 uncultured bacterium | reverse complement strand
AGCCCTGGGCAGCGAGAGACAGGCGTCGGGCGTCGAGCAGGCGCTGTCGGTCGTCGACTCCCGCTCCGAGACCGGTGCTGCGGGCGTGGAGGAGAGCCCTCTTGCGGACGAGACGCTGGATGCCGTGCGTGTTCTGACGGTGCACAAGGCCAAGGGGATGGAGTTCGATGCCGTGATCCTGCCCGATCTGTGCCGCAAGGACGACCCGCCACCAGGTGACGGACCGCCAGTGCAATGGAGCCGGCCTCCGTTCGAAGGCCTGGCCGTGGGTACGCACGCGGGTGTCAATGCTCGCCGTATCGCCCATGATTTCATCGAAGCTCACCACGAAAAGACCGAGTCGCTGCGCATCCTCTATGTTGCCTGCACGCGCGCCCGGCAAAGACTGATCCTGATCGGCGGGCCCGCCCGGACGCAGGACGCCAAGCGGCGATGGCCCGCGGTGCTCCGGCGCTGGGGTTACAGTGCGTCAGAGCCTCCACAGAAGGAGGGTCCGCTTCATGAAGCGGTCACCCACTGCAGGCGCATCACGACGGCGCAACCCCGGCCGGCGAGGGCAGAAGACATCGAGCCGGACGAGAAATCGATGAGCCGCTTTACCGAAGCCGTGCAACAGGCCCGGGCTGTTTCGCGGGAGTGGGACCGAACCCCGAGCGGTCTCGTCGAAGCTCACTGGAAGGTACAGGAGGCGGCCGATGCTCCGGGCGCCCGATCCAGGGGCGAGCTTGGCGCCGCCGTCGGACGGGTGATTCACCAGGCGCTCGAGGTCTGGGATGGCAGCGGCGATGGTGGGGTCTGCCTGCGGCAAGCTTTGAGCCGTGAAACGGCCGAAGGGATTGTGCCGGAAGACAAACTCTCGGCGGAAACGGAACCTCTATGGAAACGCGTGCTGGGCTCGGATTTGCCGGGCCTCTTGCGATCCGGGAAGGGCATGCAGCGCGAGGTGCCAATCCTGATGGGCGAGGAGAACGGTAACGTGTGGCGCGGAAGCATCGATCTCCTCTACTCGCAGGACGGTGGTTGGGTCGTGGCGGACTACAAGACGGATGATCCGGGCCCTGACCCTGACCAGTCCGCCCGGCGGTACCTGCCGCAGTTACGTGTCTATGCCCGTGCCGTACAGCAGGTGAAGGGCCGGTTGCCGCGCGCGGAGATCATCTGGATACGGACCGGCGAGCGCACGGTGTTTGCAGAGTCGGATCTCGAACTGTCGCTGCTACCCGACTGAGCAGCCGGGCCGGCCGGGGAGAGGAAGTTTGGTTCCCTGGGCCGGTGAGGAAGAGTCAGGATTTCTGGGTCTTGCGGATTTTCTCGACCTTGGTCTCTTCTTCTCGCACCATCCAGGAGCGATCTCTCTGGTATTCCTGTTCCGCCTTCTGCAGCGCTTCCAGATCGCTGGACGCGAGGGCCTTGCGCCTGTCCGACTGGTACAGAATTTCACGCTCCGCCAGCTTGGCGTGGTAGTAACGGCGCACCTCAGCGATTTCTTTCTTCTGCTTCTCTCCGAGCGGGGTCTGTTTTTCTCCCTGCTCGGCGTCTTTGTGGCGCAACCGTTCCATTGCCAGATCGTAGGCGCTCTTCAGCTCGTCGCTCATGAGGAATCGATTCTCCACCTGTCAGGTTGCAGGCTGCTCAACCCCAATTCTAGCAGAAGCAGGGGACAGGAGGGGTGGCGGTTATAATCAGGGGACCGGAGGCCTCGTCATGAAAAAGCACCCGAAAGATAAAGATCCCCAGCGCCCGCGCGGCACGAGCACCCGGCTCATTCACGGTCGTGGCACGCCGGTGCCGCGCAATCAACCCTCGACGACACCGATCTACCAGACCGCAAATTTTCTGTTCGATGATACCGAGCAGCTCCGCGAGCTGCACGAGGGAGGGGAGGATCTCTACCTGTATACGCGCCTGCGAAATCCCACCCTGGATTCCGCCGCAGACCGCGTGGCCGAGGCTGAAGGGGCGGAGTCGGCGCTGCTTACCTCCTCCGGACTGGGAGCGATCAGCACCACGTGCCTTGCACTGCTGTCGCAGGGTGATCATTTGTTGAGCATCGGAAATCTGTACGGCGGCACGTTCCGGCTGTTCCGAAACCATCTTCCGCGGTTCGGGATCGAAGTGGATCTGTTTCCGGTCGACTCTCCGGGCGAGGCGGAGAAAGGAATTCGGGAGAACACCAGGATGCTTTACCTGGAATCACCCACCAATCCCACCCTCGCCATCGCGGACCTGAAGGCGTACGCGGCCATCGCCCGGCGGCACCACCTGATCAGCGTCATTGACAGCACCTTCGCCAGTCCCGTCAACCAGAGACCCCTGCAGTCGGGAATTGACATCGTGCTGCACAGTGCCACGAAGTATCTAGGCGGGCACAGCGATCTGGTGTGCGGTGTCGTGGCCGGAGGCGGGCCGAGCTTTGGCAAGATCCGCCGCGCCAGCGCCATACTGGGAGCCAGCGCTGCTCCGCACACCGCCTTTCTCCTGGAGCGCGGTCTCAAGACCCTGGTGGCGCGTGTGGAGCGCCAGAACCGTAGTGCCCTGGAGATCGCCCGCCACCTGGAGGGGCATGCGCGCGTGTTGCGCGTGTACTATCCGGGACTCGAGAGCCACCCGCAGCACGCCCTGGCCCGCAGCCAGATGGATGGATTTGGCGGCATGATCACATTCGAGATCGAGGGGGAGCTCGAGGGAGCGACCCGGGTGATAGACCGACTGCAATGGATCGGCAACGGTGCAAGCCTGGGTGGGGTGGAGAGTCTGGCGGCGGCACCGGTTCTTACTTCCCAGCGCGGCTGGCCGCGCGAGGAACTCGAGAAAGCAGGCGTCACCCCTGGAATGATCCGCCTGTCGGTGGGCCTTGAAGACACCGCCGACCTGATCGCCGATCTGGATCAGGCGCTGGAAGAGTCGTGAACGAAGCTTGGTGCTGCGGAGACGGTCAGGTTGAGAAGAAGACCCAGGTGACCAGAACGAAAACCGGGCCCAGGATCGGTAGCGAGTAGCGCAGCAGGTAGCCGAAGAAAGACGGCATAGGAACACCGCTCTCCTCCGCAATCGCCTTGACCATGAAGTTCGGCGCGTTTCCGATGTAGGTGTTGGCGCCGAAAAACACGGCCCCCGTCGCAATCGCCACCAGGTAGACATTCTGCTGCTCTATGAGCAGCGCCACGGCTTCTTTTTCGGGCAGCCCGCCGAAGAAGTTACCCAGCGCTGTATTAAAGAAGGTCAGGTAGGTAGGGGCGTTATCGAGGAACGCGGACAGACAGCCCGTGATCCAGAAGTAGTGAGCGGGCTCCTGAACCTTGCGGATCAGAAAAGCAAGGCTGCCGTCCGTGCCCGCCTTGAGGATGGCAAGCGCCGGGATGATGGTCATGAAGATTCCGGCGAACAGAATTGCCACCTCGCGTATCGGTTCCCAGGTGAACTCGTTGCGCTGGCGCAGGTCCTTCGGTGTGAGCTTGAGGCTGAGCAGGCCTATCGCCACGATCAGGGCATCGCGCGCGAGGTTCTGGATGCCGAGATGAACGGGACCCAGATGGATCTCACCGGGATGCCAGACCCCGCTCATGAAAACGGCTGCCAGGATTCCGAGCAGCAGAGGCGCGTTGACGAGC
>CBEVTG010000286.1:0-3613 GCA_965552745.1 uncultured bacterium | reverse complement strand
GGTGGTCGGCCGGGTACTGGATTCGAGGATTCCCTCAGTGGGGAGGTCCTGTTCCTCGAAGAGCGCACACATGCGACGTCCGGCGTCATCCTGCCCGACGACGCCGAGCGGTAGTGCCCGGGTCCCGAGCGCGGCCAGGTTGCGGGCGACGTTACCTGCGCCTCCGAGGGTGGCGTTCTCCCTGCTCACCCGTACCACTGGCACGGGAGCCTCGGGAGACACGCGCTCGACCGCACCCGAGATCGTGACGTCGAGCATCAAATCTCCGAGAACCAGAACCGACTGGTCGGAGAACGACTCGAGCAGGGCTTTCGCCCGTTTACGGGAGAGTGTGGTCGAGGTCAAGATTCGGAGGGGGCGCGGGGCGGATCGAAGGTCGCCTCCTCTATGAGCATGATCGGGATGTCGTCCTCAATCCGGTAGACACGGGTGCATTTGTCGCATTTAAGACCGTCACCGCCTGCGGTGAGGTGGACCTCCGTCTTACATGCCGGGCAGGCCAGGATCTCGAGAAGCTTTGGGTCAAGTGCCATGTTTTACACCCTGAAGTTTTTGACTCCAGATCACGCTAGCATGCTCTCTCCCGGAGTGTCAACGGAGGGCTTCCGGCTCGAGCCGGAACTTCAGCTTGGGGCCTGCGAACACGAACCCCTGGCGCCGGTAGAACTGGCGGGTACGCAGCCAGCGCTCCTCTTCCGGCGTCGTAACCTCGATGCGCGTCCAGCCTCGGCTGTGACCCATCTCCTTCACAGCTTCGATCAATCTCGCGCCTATTCCGGAGCTACGGTGATCGGGTGACACCAGCAGCTCATTGATGAGTCCGTAATGGCCGTTAGTGTAGATCGCGAAATTCTCCGACAAGGTCAGGACACCGACAATATCGTTGCTCTCGCTCCTGGCAGCGAAAACGTGAACTCGGTTGGCATTCATCTTCCAGGCGTCGAGGATGCGATCCCGATCCAGAGCTCCGAGCTCTTGCCCCTCTGCACCCAGTTCGTCGAGCAGTTTGCCGACCCCTTTCGAGGGCGGTGTCCGCCTGATCGATTCCCAGCATTTCAATGGTTACATTCATTCGCGCACCTGTTTCCCGGTCCGGGGCGAGGCATCCGGCATCGTTCGCCGCCTCAAATGAAAGTTTTGGCGGAACTCCAGATGTCCTCGAAGCTGTTTCGCAATCCGCGCCCGACGAATACGGGCAGGTTATTCTCGTAAGGGATGCAGTATCGGCAGCGAATCGTTGCCGCCTGCGCAATCTCGGCAACCTGCCCGGCGTGTTCCTGCGCATCCCCACCGATGATGATGACGATGGAGTGTTCCTCGTCGCGGCGCTCCCAGCCCCAGATCCAGTAGTTGTTGTGAGGTGAGATGACAGGAGGAAGATCGTACTTTCGGCTGTAATACTCGATGGCTCCCGCCTCACCGTAGTTTCGAGCCACGACGAGCGCGCGAGCCCTCTCCTCGGGTGGCAGCGTCGCGGTCACCTCGGAAACCGTTCTTGCCAGGTTCTCCCAGCCGAACATGTCGGCATAAAACTGGTGCAGCACCGAGAGCTCGTGGCTCTCCGCCGATTCGATTGCCAGGCCGAGCCTCTGTGTGTACCGGACGTACGTGTCCACCGGTAGAACGGGTAGTGTCAACGGCGCCGTGATAGATCCACCGATCACCATGAGAGCCGGGATGGCGATGCGAATCCACCTCAGAGATCGCAGTCTGGAAAAGATCTCGAGCTGGACTCCACCTGCCGCGAACATCATGGCGTACGCCGGCGCCAGATACTCCGGTTTGCTGTGGCCGTTGAGAACCAGGATCAGTGCCACGGTAGCGAAGATCCACCCCAGGGGGCGGAAACGCTTTCCCCGTTCGGTGAAAAACAAGAAATACAGCCCCAGGGCACACAGCGACACCCCCAGTGGATGCATGACTGATACCTGGCCCAGAATGAAGTCCACCGCCGAGACCGAGGCGTATTTCATCGTGGTGGCATTGTGGATGAATTCCAGGTGGGCGAAATCATTCCGGATGTTCCAGAGTACGTACGGCAGGAAGAGAACCAGGGAGATGAACCCGGCCACGTAAGGCCACCGTGTACGCAACTGCGCGCGCAGTGGCGTCGCCACCAGAGCCACGAATAACCCGACGCCGAGCCAGGCCACGCTGATCTTGTTCAGGAGTCCCAGGCCCAGAACGATCCCCAGTGTCACCCATAACACCGGCCGGCTATTCTCGATGATCGAGATCAGCAGGTATGCCGCAACGGTCCACAACAGAATGTCGAAGGCGTTCATCGAATAGACTGTGTTCATCGCCAGGTGGATCGGAGCCACGATCATCCCCAGGCCGGTCAGGAGGATCGCCGTCGTGCCCCCACCGAGCTTGCGGGCGATGAGGCCCGCGAACAGGACCGTGAGGGCTCCCGCCACGGCGGGGAACAGACGTAGCGCGAACAGGGAGTCGCCGAACAGGATCCGGCTGACAGCCAGGATGAAGATCGACAGAGGAGGGTGATCGACGTAGCCCAGATCAAGCCTGTGGCTGCAGGCGAGATAGTAGAGCTCGTCCCTGAAGATTCCGTAGCTCGCGAAGGTGTTCGTGTAAAGGTGGATCAGTAGCTTGGCGGCCGCAAGACCGAGCAGAGTCGTTGCTTCCGGTCGTGACTTCACGATCCCGGTCAAAGCATGTTTCATGCCTGTGGCCAGCCTTTTCCATCGAACGGCTCGATCCTGACGTTCGAGAGATCGAATCCTTCCAGGCATCGAACGTTGATCTCCCAGTTTTTCGGAGCCGACCGCGGGTGGATAAACGTGTGACAGCCACAGTGCTTGCAGAAATAATGCTTGGCAACGAACGGATGGTAAAGGGTGAGGTCTTCCTGGCCGGAGATCAGCCGGAAACGTTGCGGCGGCACCTCGACGTACAGCATTCCTTTCCTGGAACACAATGAACAGTTGCAGTCATCCACGACAGAGATATCCGCGTCGATTTCGAACCTGACGCGGCCGCAATGGCAGGAGCCTTTATATGTCGTCATCGTATCTACGTCAGCCGAATTTCACACCGGGGGCGCCCGGGCGAGGTGCCGCAATATGACCCATTGTGCCCCAGATCAGCCCCGGGTTCATCTCTCTCCTGCAGACGGGTCCGGGAGTAGAATGGCGCTTCATGCAGGGACGCTCGGAGGAGAGGGTGCTCGCTGAGGGCGCGCGTGTCCTGGTGATCCGCCTGGGAGCGGTCGGGGACGTGGTGCGCGCGCTCGCGGCGGTGGGAATCCTGCGGCGGCAAAGACCCGACGTGTGGATCGGCTGGCTCGTCGAGGAGCCTTCGCGGCTGCTCCTCGAGGGTAACCCGTTGGTGGACGAGGTTTTCGTGTTCGACCGGCGGGGGTGGCACACGGCTGAGGGAATGCTGGAGCGCTGGGGTTGGATCAGGGGTGTGTACGCGCTGCGGCAGCGGCTTCGGACCTGCAACTTCGACGTGGCGCTCGATCTGCAGGGAACGATGAAGAGTGCGATATGGGCTCTGGCTTCGGGCGCCCGCCGGCGGGTCGGTTTCGGCCGTGGCTGGGCGCGCGACGCCTCCTGGCTTCTCACCCATGACGGAGTGCGGCCGGGTCCGG
>CBEVTG010000285.1:0-3619 GCA_965552745.1 uncultured bacterium | reverse complement strand
GGATGCCTGCAGGTGCAGAACGATCAGGGTTGCGGCCGGATGCGCGGCCGGCCACTTTCCGCACAGAGGCTCCAGCGCCTCACCGCACCAGGTTCTGAGAGCGGCCTCATGGTGCACGAGACCCTCGGACGCCACGTAGATGCTCTCCCGGGGGAAGGCGCCGTCACCTCGGGCCAGGTAGTGGGAGTAGAGCATCATGTCCTCGCTATACAGGTACCCCGCCAGGCCGCACGTGCCCCGCAGCCTCCGCAGACCCACACCGGCGGCTCGTCGATCCCGGAGGTGCCGCATCCACACACCGGTGCGGTACCGCAAGGTGACAGGCCGGCGCAGCCAGTACCGCGGGCTGTAGGAGCGGCAGAATCGCGTCCGGATGTAGTCGTGGATCAGATCCGCCCGCTGCACCGCAGGCTGGCGGTGCGCGCGCAGGGACTCCAGGATGGCGCTTTCGGCCGCTGATTTTCCGGCCGCCGGCAATCCCGTCAGCTCAATGATTTTCCTGGAGTTCACGTCCCATACGCTCCATCACGGTGTTCACCAGATCAGGCAGCGGAGCGGCACCGTCCAGCACAACGATGCGCGGATCCTTCTCGTGCGCGCGCCTGAACGCATCGAATTCGCGGACCCCCTTCTCCAGCTGGTGTGGATCGTGATCCGCCTTGCGGCGCGCGGCCTCATGCGCTTCGACGCTCAGCAGAAAGATCAGATCCGGATGGGAGATGTCGCGATACGGGGAGATCCGTTCGCCGGCTTTGGAGCCGCCTCTTTCCGCCGGGCCCTGGTCGCCGGCGCCGGGAAAGAGGGGAAATCGCTCATACAGAACCAGCCGGCCCTTTGTCACATCCCGGCAGCCGCGCCGGTAGCGCCGCAGCTGCTCCCTGCCGATCAGGGTCCGCTCAAGGGCCCGGTAGCGCTCGGCCAGCGTCTCGGCCCTTGAAGCGAGTCCCGATATTTTCAGAAGCTTCCGGGCCACCAGGTAAAGCGGCCAGGCGCACGCGTGCACCAGCCGGCGCAGCGCGCCGCGCGAGTGCTGGCTCCCGCCCATGTACAGGCGGGTCATCCTTATATGAGATTCGATGCGCGCCTGGACGGCGCCGATCAGGGCCGTCTTGCCGGAGCCCTCCGAACCGCAGAAGGCGAATGCTTTTCCTCCTCCGCGCAGCGTCTTGCCGATGCCGTCCCGCCACTGCCGCCACAGCCTCCGGCCGTGTTCCATCCTGCGGGCCAGGCGGCCGTAGCGGCGGTGGGCACGGGCGCAGCGCACCAGGCGGCGGCGGTGGAAAAATCCCCAGCGGTACAGATCATCATGAGCCGAAAGGATCGAGGCGGAGTCGAGCCAGGCCATCTCCGGCCGCTCGAGCATGTGCACGAGCTTTTGCCGCTCACAGCGGTTCTTCAGGTGGGCGTGCTCGGCTGCGTGCGCGCGGTAGAACGCCTCGAAACTTCGACGCCACAGGACGCGGGCGTAATCCCGCCAGCTGATCTTGAGGGCCATGCGAACCACGAAGAGGGAGAACTCCAACTCCGGGGCGGCCACCGGCAGGCCGTCGATGCTCCCGGCGGTCGCAAGATAAAGATCCTCCAGGGGCGGGTTCAGGTTCTTGGTCAGGGATTCACCCATGATCAGTTTCAGGTGAATGTGAAAGTGAATGAATCTACCGGCGACCGGATCGTAACGGATGGTGTCGTAAACGCCGGGAAAGGAGCGCCACACCTCTGCTTTCAGGCCGATCCAGCCCTGGCGCTCGAGGAGGGCGCGCGCACGATCCCAGTGTCGGTGGTCGATCAGGATGTCCTGATCGGTTTCACCGCGCGCTCCGGCCTCGAACCGATCGATGCTCTTCCAGATGCAATATCGCACTCCAGCGACTCCCAGGTCCGCCAGCGTGCGGTAGGCGAGGAGGGTGCGGGAGAGGCGGCCGGCGTGACCGCAGCCGGCCTGGAGTCGATCAGTGTGAACGCTGGGTTGTTCCATCAGTGTGGCAAGCTAACTTACGTCCCGCGCCGCAGGAGCGCCAGCACCGAGGAATCCACGCCCAGGAGCTGGACGGCTCTTCTCCACATCAGCACATTGCGCAGGGCGAAGGCCACGGCCGTGGCCGCGGCAAGACCTTCGATCCCCAGGTAGTGGATGGCGGGCGCGTTCAGAGCCACGTTGGCGGCCAAAGTCAGCCACAGTATGCGCAGGCTCTCACGCTCGTGACCGGTCATGGTCAACAGGAAGCCGCAAGGCCCGCTCAGTGCGTTTGCGAACTGCCCGAGGCAGAGCAGCACCAGAGGAAAGTAGGCGATTTCGAACTGCTCGCCGAACAACCCGAGAAGCCAGCGGCCGGCTATGAGCGTGAGGAGCAACACAGGGGTCGTCACCGTGAGGGTCCAGGCCGCAATCCGGCGCAGTAGACGCTGCATCTCGGCGGGTGTCTTGCTGCTGTGAATCTCCGAGATCATGGGAGCAGCAATGATGTTCACCGCCTGCATGCCAAAGAGCAGGAAAACGCTCATGCGGGCGGCGACATTGTAAATGCCGACGTCGCGGGTGCCCTGCAGGAGGCCGAGCATGAGAGTGTCAATCTGTGCGAGAAGAAGGTAAAGCGAGGAAGCCAGAAGCAGGGGCAGGGAGGTCGAAATCCACTCGCGCGTGCGGTATTCGGGGATCGCACGGCGAGCCTCCACCGGTGCGGCGCGCCGCAGGAGGCAGACGCACAGTACCAGTCCGGCGACCGCGGCCAGGACGTTGAACCCCATGGCAACGGGGGCGGTGATGGGGCCCGTCCGGGTCACGAGAAAGAGCCCGACCAGCAGAGCCAGGCTGAGCGGGCGCACGATCGCCTCCGGAAGATGGGAGAGGACCACCCGTTTGAAGCCCCGCAGCGACGCCTGCGACACGCTCGTGAGCGCCAGGGCGGGAATGAGCAGCACGGCGAGCAGCCCCGCCCGGAAGAGAAGAGGCTCCAGGGACGGCGCGAGAAGTTGGAGAGCTACGGCGGCAACGATGGCGGTGGCGATCCCCGCGGCCAGGCTTATCTGGTGGCTTCGTAGGAGAACGCCTCTGAGGACCGGCCACATCTGGCGCGCGTTGTAGGAGGCTACAAAGCGAAGGAGCCCGGTATCGAAGCCGAGCACGGGAATCATGACCAGGAAACCCGCCCAGCTCACCGCGTACACGTAAATGCCGTACTGTACCGCTCCGAGAGTGCGGGCCAGCAAGATCTGCACGCCGAACGCGGCCGCGGCTCCAAGGGCGCGAATGAGGAAAGCACCCACCGCACCCCTCAGGAGTACCCCCCCTGGTCCGTCGCTGTGGAGCGCGTTCCACAGCCGGCGCGGCGTGACTCCCCGCCAGCCCAGGTCCAGCAGTGATCTCGGGAGTTCAGGAGAACCCGGTTGCGAATTGTCGGTCAAGGGAGTTCGTCCCTCGGGTGGAGGAGCGGGCCGGCCTCAGCCGCCGGTTCCGGGGCTCTTCCCGCGACGCCTGCGCTTCGGGCGCCGGCGCCCCGGCCCCGAACCCGGGGATGCGGGCCGGGAACCCGCTCCGCCGCCCGAGGGTTTGCGGCCCGCGTGGCGGCGGCGGTGCTTTTGATCCGGCCGTCCCCTGCGGCCTTCCGGCTCGTCCGCGGTG
>CBEVTG010000284.1:0-3623 GCA_965552745.1 uncultured bacterium | reverse complement strand
TGTTCTTTCTTGAACTCGTCGATCATTTCCTTATCGAGCGGATGCGGATTCTCGCGATGGTTCGGCTCCCGGACATCGCTCGGCCCGTAGAGCCGGTTCCACAGATCGATGCTGCGGCCGCGGCGGCCGCGGTGGGTGATCTGGCAGACCACGGGCACCTCGTATTTGTGCATCGTGGAGCTGAATTTCTCGAGATACGGGATCACTCGATCCTCGAAGAGCTCCACGCCGTTCCAGTCCCGCGCCGTACTGGATGGATGCACGCTCGCCGAGCCGAAGCACATCATAAAGCCGACACCGCCCCGCGCTTTCTCCTCGTAGTAGCGTCGCTCGACCTCGTCCGGCATGCCGTCTTTTCCCAGCGCATCGGCATGGGCGCTGCAGCAAATGCGATTCTTCGCCGTGACATGACCGACCTTGATGGGCGTAAACAGGTGTTCGAAATCAGGCATTGGATCCCTCATCTACCGGCCGCGGCCCGCGCCTCCGGCGCGAGTCGGATTCCTGGTCACTTCGTGGTTTACGCGCGTCCCTGTCCATGCGGGTGTCGGGAACCGGTTGAGCGGGTAGAGCCTCCACCCGCCGCGTCACTTCTGGAAGTGTCGACCCGCCTGCCGCCGATCTACGGATATATCCATGATGGCCGAGGTAACGGATCAGATGCCGGGCACAGGTGGCAGCATCCGCAACAATAACGTGATTCTCATGCGCCCCCGCGCCAGTGGCATCCGAGAGTCCCAGCAGGGCCTGCATTCGTTCGGAGGCGGAACCACTCAATTTTTCCGGCGCAGTTTCGGCCCGGGTCCGAGGCCTCACGACCCCCCAGGCGCCGGCCGCGGCCGATTCCTGATCCTTCCGTGAGGTCGTCCCTGTCGATCTCGCCGAAACAGCGATCTTCTGCCTGCGATGGCGGGAGACATACGTCAGTGGTGGAGCGCTCTCTGAGATGCCCAGTACGGCAGCACCTCTGATTTCCAGGATTTCCCTGGCGCCACGGCCCAGATCGCGCGTCACGGTCAAATTTCCGTTCTGCTCCATCTCCATATCCAGAACATCCAGAACGAGGCCCCCCTGTCTGCTCTCAGCCAGTTGCGCAAGGAACCGATCACCCTGGACACCGGCACCGCCACTTCCAACCAGCGCGACATCGAAGTCGATGGAGTTGACATCGTCCAGGGGCGTGGCACTCGCCGCGCCTGCCGCCAGGGCGTAGCGCCAAGCTTTCTCGTCATCCCTCCTACAGTACGCATCAACACGTCCACCGAAGCGCTCGAGAGCGAGCGCCACAGCCGCCCGATCCGAAGCCGGCAGGAGGGGTACCGACGCATGATGAACGCCGCCAGCTGAGAGACGACTGGAACCCAGAATGAGAGCGACTCGCGTCATCTTACCAGCCCTGCGACTCGACCACGAGCTCCGCCAGATCCTTAACTTTCAAGTCTCTGCCTCCCGCAGGCAGCAGAGCCTTGCCCGACTCCAGCATCGTCTTGCAGAACGGACACCCTGTTGCAACCGTCGTGGCCCCCGTTGCGGCCGCTTCGGCAGTGCGCAGGCTCTCGACCCGCATCTTTCCGGGCACATCGAGCCATAATGCCCCACCCCCCGCACCACAACAGAACGAACGCGCTCCGTGCCGGGGCATCTCGAGCAGGCTTTCTTGCTGAAGTGCTCCGAGCACCTCGCGCGGGGCCCGGGTCTCGCCATTGCCCCGGCCCAGGTAGCACGGATCATGAAAGACGATCTTCTCCGATCCATTCGGAGGCAGATTCAACTTTCCGTTCCGGATCATTCGCGCCAGGAACTGGGTGTGGTGCTCGACCTCGAATGATGCGCCCAGCTCGGGGTATTCGTTCAGGAACGTGTTGAAGCAGTGCGGGCAGTGGGTGAGCACCCGCTTGACGGAGTGGCGCTTGAGTCGATCAATGTTGGATTGTGCCGCCTCCCGGAAAAGCCCTTCTTCTCCCATGCGACGCGCCGGGTCGCCCGTGCAACACTCACGCGGACCCAGGACGTGGTAGCGGACACCTAGTTTATTCAGGATCCGGATCATGGCGCGGCTGATCGCCTGTCCGTCCGGATCGAAGCTGCCCGCGCAGCCCACCCAGTAGAGCAGATCGATCGGTTCATCCTCGCGAGCCACGGGTACGTCCAGGCCGCTGGCCCAGGCGAGACGATCAACCGCAGCCTTCCCGTACGGATTGAACTCTGAGGCAGTGCGTTCGAACACCTGCTCTGCAGCAGGGGGCACCGTTCCCGCCTCAACCCGGCCGCGGCGTCCATCCACAATCTTGTCGTAGATCTCGATCCCTACCGGACAGGCTTCATTGCACGCAGCGCAGGTCGTGCACGACCACAAAGCTTCATCCGGAACGTGCGCAGAAATTGAAACTCCGGACGCAGATCTCTTCGCGCCGGAACCGTTCCCTGCAACTATCGCCTCCGTATCGAGCGCCGCGCGCAAACCGAGAACCACCTCGCGCGGTCGCAGTGGCTTGGCGGCAGCGCTGGCCGGGCAAACATCGTTACAGCGTCCGCAGGTCGTGCAGGCGTCGGTGTGCACGAGATCCCGCCACGACAGATCCCGCGTGGTCGCAACACCGGGGGCTTCGTGCTCCAGCGCCGGGAAGCGGAGCTTCCCGGTCGCTTTCCCGGTCCGGGTTGCCCAACTCACCGCACCGTACGCCATGTGGCTAAAAAATTTCCACGGCAGCAGCGCAAAAAACGCCGCGCAGAAGAGTGCGTGCGTCACCCACAGAACCTGCTGCGGCAGGAGCGCCGCGCTTCCCCGAACACCGAGAGCGCGAAACCCGCGGGCAACGGTGTAACCGGCCACGCTCCAGCGCTCGAACTCCGGCAGATCCCGCGCGATGCGCAGGCCTTCGAGGAGAAAGCCGCTCACCCCGATCGCGAGCAGCAGCCAGGCGAGCGACGAGACCCAGGCGGCTTTCAGGATGCGCTTTTCCCGCCCTACCGCCCGGCGTGCGAGAAACATCACCAGTCCGGTGATAAAAACCACACCCCCAAGGTCGATGACCAGCGAAGCGATCAGATAGAAAGTGCCGTGGAAAAAATGAAGAGGCGTGCTGTGCTCGAGAAACACCAGGCACGTCCCCAAGAACAGCACGAAGAAGCCGTAGAACATGGAAAGATGGGCAATGCCCGCATACCGGTCGCGCAACAGCTGCTCGTGAAAGGTGAGGTAGCGCAGAACAGAGCCGGCTGCCGCGGCGAACGAGCGCCCCTCTCCCTGGCCAGGTTCTGGCCTCGCCTGCCGGTAACGAGAAAAGCGCTTCAGGAACTGCAGGGCGGCCACTCCGCACGCAGCAAACGTGACGAGATAAAACCCGACCCGCACAGCGGAGGGCACGTTTCCGAGGATCTCGCGCGTGACTTCCATGCCGGCTCCTGTCACTCCTTCAATCCTTCTTCCACCCGCCGAAGAACCTCGTGGAGATCGGCCACGAGCCCCAGGTGTGCGACTCTGAAGATCGGAGCTTCAGGATCGGTATTGATCGCCACCACGTGCTCGGATCCGGACATACCATCAAGATGGTGGCTGGCACCGCTGATGCCGCACGCGATGTACAGGCCGGGAGTCACCGTCTTGCCGGTCTGGCCGACCT
>CBEVTG010000283.1:0-3645 GCA_965552745.1 uncultured bacterium | reverse complement strand
GGAGGTACCCACGGGTGTACAGCTTGTCCAGGGCCAAGGTTCTACCGCACCTTGACTGGTGGCTGGTGGGGGCGACGGTGGCCGTCGTGCTCTCCGGCTTGATGATGATCTACAGCACCGGTTACGGAAGCGAGGCGGATCATCTGTTCCGGCGCCAGTGCATGTGGCTTCTCGTCGGACTGGGCCTGGCCCTTCTGCTGGCGAGCGTCGACTATCACACCTGGTCGGAGTTTGCGCCGGTGATCTACCTCGCGTCCCTGGCGGTGCTGGTGATCACTCCAGTTGTGGCCCGGGAAATCAGCGGTGCCCGATCGTGGCTGGAGATCGGTGGCCTGCGAATACAACCGTCCGAGGCTGTCAAGCTGACGACTCTGCTCATGGCTGCCACCTATCTCGCGCGCCGCGTGAGCCATGGCCTGCGCCTCACCCAGCATGCGACGTTGATGATGATCGTTCTGGCGCCCGTCGGATTGATCGTCATGCAGCCCGATCTGGGCACTGCGGTAACCTATCTGCCCCTGCTGGCGGTGATGGTCTGGCTGTCGGGGATCCGTCTGCGCACGTTGCTCATCCTGGCCTTGCTGGGTGTCGCCGTCCTGCTGGTGGTGGGCAACAACTTCCTCCTCGAGCATCAACGGGAACGGTTACTGACGTTCCTGGATCCTTCCCGGGATCCGCAAGGCTCGGGTTACCAGGCGATGCAGTCGAAGATTGCCGTGGGCTCTGGAGGACTCTGGGGGAAGGGGCTCTTCTCAGGCACCCAGAGCCAGTTGAAGTTTCTGCCGGAGCAGCACACCGATTTCGTCTTCGCGGTTCTGGCGGAAGAGAGGGGATTCGCCGGCGCTTTTGCAGTGCTGGCCCTGTATTTCGTGCTCATCTCGCGACTGATCCACGCGGCGCGTACCGCGCGGGATCCCCTGGGTCTCTATCTGTGCATGGGGGCCGCTGGTATGCTCGGTGCACAGGTTTTTGCCAACATTGGTGTCGTCATAGGCCTTCTGCCCACGGCCGGGATCCCGTTGCCCCTCATGAGCTACGGTGGTTCGTCGCTCGTGTCGACTCTGGGCACTCTGGGATTGGTCGTCAACGTACATTGGAGGCGTTTCGTAAACTGAATTCATAACAGGGAAGTGCTCGCGAGCGCTCCCGCTACAAGGACTGTACAAAATGAAAAAAGAAATCATCGTCAATGCCACACCGCTCGAGACGCGGGTGGCTATTCTAGAAGACAAAACACTCACCGAAATCTTCATCGAGCGCGACAGCAACCGGGGCACGGCCGGCAACATATATAAGGGGCGCGTCACCAAGGTGCTGCCCGGAATGCAGTCGGCGTTCGTGGACATTGGTCTGGAGCGCGACGCATTTCTCTACGTGAGCGATCACTTCTCGAGCGCCGAGGAATATGAACGGCTCTGGGGAATCGAAGAGGGATCGAACGGCAATGACAACGGAGGGCGCTCAGCCCGCCATGGCCACATCGAGGACATTCTCAAGGAGGGACAGGCGGTTCTTGTACAAGTCTCCAAGGAGTCGATCGCCGCGAAAGGAGCACGCATCACGTCGTATGTGTCGCTGCCGGGGCGCTTCCTTGTGCTCATGCCGTCCATCGATTATGCCGGTGTCTCCCGGAAGATCGAAAACGAACGAGAACGGCGCCGGCTCAAGCAGATTGTCTCGGAGGTGCGCCGTGACAACTATGGATGGATTGTGCGCACGGAGGGTCTTAAGAAGGGCCGTGAGGAACTCGAGGCCGACATGAACTACCTGCGGAACATGTGGGAGGATCTGCGGCGTCGTGCCGAACGCGCCACTGCCCCCACCCTCATCCACCGCGAGCTCGATGTCGTCTGCAAGGTTCTCCGGGATCTGTTCAGTGCTGAGTTTGATCGGGTCACCATCGACAGCGAATCGGTGTACCGGCAGACGCTCGATTTCATGAAGGCGGTGCAGCCGGCGCTGTCGAACAGGGTGCATCATTACAGGAAAGAAAACTCCATCTTCGAAGAATACGGAATCGAAGCGGAACTCGAGAAGGCGCTGAGGAGCCGGGTGTGGCTGAAATCCGGAGGTTCGATCGTCATCAATCAGACCGAGGCTCTCGTTGCCATCGATGTCAACACCGGCAAGTACGTCGGCAAGAAGCGTCTGGAAGACACGGTTCTCAAGACGAACCTGGAAGCAGTGGAGGAAGTCTGCCGCCAGCTTCGCCTTCGGGATCTGGGCGGCATCATAGTCGTGGACCTCATCGACATGGAGGAACACCGCAACAGGCGTAAGGTCCAGGAACAGTTCGAGGAGGCACTGCGCCGCGACAGGGCCAAGACCAAGCTCTTGCAGATCTCAGAATTCGGTCTCGTCGAAATTACCCGCCAGCGCACCAAGCGGAGCCTGGAGCGGATCCTGTGCCAGCCGTGCCCCTACTGCCTTGGCAGCAGCCACATCCGGTCGGTGGAGACGCTCTGTCTTGACGTGCAGAGGGAGTTGCGCAAGCTGCTACCTTCGATGGAAGGCACCGAAGTGCTGATCCGCGTCCATCCGGAGGTTGCCAGAAGGTTGGAGGCGGAGCACTGGCTCGAATCCGTGCCCCTGCCGAGGGACATGCGACTCAGCCTGAAGGGGGATGCAGGCCTGCACCACGAGCAGTACGACATTATTAACACCTGAGGCGCGCGAATGAGTTTCAACTGGATAGAGTTGGGCGAACCGGCCTTTAAGATTCTTCTGGCCATCGGGCTGAGCGGCGTGATCGGCTATGAGCGCGAGATCAGTGACAAGCCCGCCGGATTACGGACCAACATCCTGATCGGCCTCGGTTCCGCCGTCATGATGATGATCTCCATCCACGTTGCCACCTTTTACAGCAGCGGACTCTCCGATCCCTCCAGGATCGCCGCGCAGGTGGTGACCGGGATCGGTTTTCTGGGTGCCGGTACCATCATGCAGGCGCGCGGCTCGGTGAAGGGGCTCACTACGGCGGCCTCGATCTGGGCTGTGGCTGGCATCGGCCTGGCGGTCGGCAGCGGCATGTATTTTCTGGCCGTGCTCACCACCGCCGCCATTCTGGGGGTTCTGTGGTTTCTTGGACGGGCCCAGCACCGGCTCATGGGTAAAGCGGCGAGCGAGTGCGTGCGCGTGCAGGTGGCGGACGCGGCCGTGTTTCTGCGGGCCCTGAACGAGGTGCATGCCGACACCACGATCAAGGTCGAGGCGCTGAACGTGCGGGAGGCTACCGGGGGATACAGCGTGGAGTTCTGCTTCCACGGTACGGATCGCGACCGCAGCCGCGTGCACGAACTGCTGCGCCAGGCTCCCGGGTTGCAGTCGATCCATCTCGCGCCGGATGACGATGTTCTATGAGGGCAAATCGCCGGGGGCGGGACGCACGGGGCGGTGATTCTCTCAGGAGCCCGCGCTACTGCGGTTTTCCAGCCGCCAGCGCCGGCGCCGCGCCGCTGCCCGCGCCCGGTCATGCTCGGCCGGCGTCCTCAGCTTGAGAGGGGGCACCGCCTTCGGCTTCCCATTCTCGTCCAGAGCCACCATGGTCACGAAGGCCGTGGTCGTGTGGCGCCGCCGCCCGGAAGAAGCCTCTTCCGAGTAGACCTTCACCCCCACCTCCAGCGACGAGCGGAAGACCTGGTTCAC
>CBEVTG010000282.1:0-3646 GCA_965552745.1 uncultured bacterium | reverse complement strand
CAGAACCAGATCGCGCTTCTTTCGGGCCTCCGGTTTGTCCTCAGGGGATTCGGTGTGGCGCCAGGCAACATCCCCCGCGTAGCGCTCGAAAAGGCAAGCGGCCCGCTCGGTGATCTGGGCTTCTCCCCGATTGTCAGCGAAGGCGACATCGAAGTAGCGGGCGTTGCCCGGGCAGTCTACCTCCCTGATCAGGGAAACAGCATTGGCTCCGACCAGGTATTCGCCTCCATCCATGTATGTCCGCCAGTACCATCCCAGAGCCGGATCCATGTACGGAACAAACAGCTCTGAAAGCGAGCCCTGGTAAAGTATCGATCTCTGCTTCCCGCCGTCGGCATATCTTACCGTCGAGACGACGAGGCCGACTCTTGGATCGATCCGAAAGTGAAAGCTCCATTTCTGCCAGGCCACCTCGTGGCCGGTCACACTGAAGCTGGGACCTTCAGATTGTCGAACGGAGATCGGGGTCGGTATGTGTCTGCGCGGCCCGGTCGATTCTTCGTCGTAATCGGCAGGGGCGGTAGGCATGGGTACGGAGCCGGTATCAATAACTTCCAGCACCTCGAGAGTGTTGAGATCGACCAGAGTGGTCAAGCCCTCGATCGGTCGACCCCAGGCGTTTTTGGCAGAGCTCATATCGAAGCAGATGACTTTCCCCAGGCGCCGGCCTGCTTCCGCGGCAAGGCCGTAATACCCCGGCGATAGAGCATCACATTCGATGGACTCGAAGTCCATGATTCCACGAAGGTGCATGGCTGCCTGCCAGTCGGGATGCTTCTTTGCAGCCTCACCCGCTCCACCCATCTCCTCCTCCAGCAACACATTCGGCTGTACACCCTCGAGTTCTTTCCAGGACCTTACATTGAGGCCCGAGACATCGACGATCGCCTCGAAGGCTCGAGCTCCTTGTTTCACGATTACGAAAGCCTCTCGACGGAAGGTTTCGCCCGGTTGCCAGTTAAGAACTTCCGACTTCGGTGGCTCATGCAAATTGATGATGTGAAAGAGGGACCCGTCCGACAGCTTTCCGGAGGTTTTCAGAGCTTCGACAACCGAGGAGATTTCCCCGGGGGTGAGACCATCCAGGGGATGAACGGGAGACTTAGACGTTCCGGGAGCAAGGGGGGCACATACGGTTAGACAAAGAGCCAGCATGAAGAACGCGAGAAAAGACACTGCGCCGCGACTTTGCATCAGAGCCTCCTTCCGAGTTTCTGTCAAAATAGAGAACGCAGTATAACTTGATTCCCACGCCCATCCATATATCATGGGGCCGGTACGGGCACCTCAAAAAGGAACGATTATGGCCGGGCGAAAAAAATGGCTCTCTACCGGGGCGGGGATCGCTGCCACGCTCCTCCTCAGTTTATGGGCCACGGGCCTGCGGGGAGAGACGCAAGGGCGGCAGGCCTCCACCTCGACGGATGACATTGCGTACGGCTTCCGGTTTTTCCGAACGATGTGCGCCACCTGCCACGCCCGGTCCGGAACCGGAGGCCGGGGGCCCGATCTCACTCGCGGAATTTTCAGGTACGCCAGCAGCGACGAAGCGCTCTTCAAGATCATAAACGAGGGAATCCCGAGGGTGGGGATGCCCAACCTCACGGTGTATGGCTACCCGGAGGAGGATATCTGGCGGGTGGTCTCTTTCGTCAGATCGCTGAGCCGCCAGCCGTTGGAAGTGAAACTTCCAGGTGATGCCAAGGCCGGTGAGGAACTTTTTGAGGTGGCGGATTGTGGCACGTGCCACATGGTGAACGGGGAAGGCGGAAGGCTGGGGCCCGATCTGAGCGATATTGGCTGGCTTCGATCTCCACAGTTCCTGCGCGCGTCGGTTCTCACGCCGGATGAGAATCTGTTACCACGCTGGTGGCAGCTGCGGTTCAGGCTGCGCGACGGAACCGTGGTCGAGGGCCTCCGGATGGACGAGGATACGTCCTCGGTGCGCATCATGGATTTTGAGGAAAACCTGCGATCTTTCCTGAAGCGGGATCTGATCGATCTGGAGCGTATCCAGGAATCCACCATGCCGAGCTATGAGGGGGGGCTGGAGGAGAGTGAGTTGGATGACCTCGTGGCCTACCTGTATTCATTGCGCGGAAGGCAACCATGATCCTGAAGTGGGCTCCTCTTCTGTTTCTGCTCGCGTCACTGGCGTGCCAGCCGACCGGCCAGGATTCCGTGGGAGGCGGGCCGCCGGTCGACAGGCCGGGCCCCGTCACCTACGAACGTCTGATGCACGCCGAAGATGATCCAGGCAACTGGCTGATGTACTCCGGCCAGTATCACAGTCAGCGTCACAGCCGCCTCACCCGGATCGATCAACGAAACGTGAGCCGTCTTCGAGTGAGGTGGGCCTACCAGCTCGCGACCCTCAATGAGGTAGAGACGACGCCGCTGGTCGTCGACGGCATCATGTACCTGACACGGTCACCCAGTGACGTCATTGCTCTGGATGCCAGGACCGGGCGTCCGTTCTGGACCTACGAGCATGTCCTGCCCGATCAGTTGAGCCTCTGCTGCGGCCGTCAGAACCGGGGTGTCGCCATCCTGGGGGATCGGCTTTTCCTGGGTACCCTGGACAGCCGTCTCATGGCGCTCGACACCCGGACCGGCAACGTGATCTGGGATACGAAGGTGGCGGATGAGAAGGCCGGTTTCAGCATCACCTCGGCACCGCTCGTGGTCAAGGACAAGGTCATCGTCGGCGTGGGAGGCGGCGAGTATGGTGTCCGGGGTTTCCTGGATGCTTACGATGCAGCGACCGGTGAGCGAGCCTGGCGCTTCTACACCGTCCCGGGGCCGGGCGAGCCCGGACACGATACCTGGGAGGGCGACTCCTGGAAGACGGGAGGAGCGCCCACCTGGATGACCGGATCGTTCGACCCGGAACTGAATCTTCTGTACTGGGGACCAGGAAATCCGGCGCCCGATTGGAACGGCGAGGTGCGCGAGGGCGACAATCTCTATTCCGATTGTGTGCTGGCGCTCGACCCCGACACGGGGGAGCTCCGCTGGTACTTCCAGTTCACTCCGCATGACGTTCACGACTGGGATGCCGCCCAGATTCCTGTTCTGGTCGATGCCGAATTCGAGGGCCGGCCGCGGAAGCTGATGTTGTGGGCGAACCGGAACGGCTTCTTCTATGTGCTCGATCGCCAGACCGGCGAGTTTTTGCTGGCGCGTGAATTCGCCAAACAGACCTGGGCGGAGCGCATCGACGAGAACGGACGCCCGGTCCGCGTACCGGACACCTTCCCCTCGGATGAGGGCACTCTTGTATACCCGTCGGTGAATGGGGCCGCGAACTGGTGGTCGCCCACGTACAGCCCAACGACAGGGCTGTTTTATGCCACCGCCTACGACGGAGCGGATCGGTACTACATCGACGAGGACGAACATCGGCCGGGACTTCCCTTTCTGGGCGGAGGTGCCAACCAGGAGGAGCCGATCGACAAATACTTCAGCGCCGTGCGGGCCCTGGATCCCCGGACCGGAGAACTGCGGTGGGAGTACCCGTTGTGGCCCAAGTCGACCTCGGGACTTCTTTCCACCGGGGGTGGTCTTTTGTTCGGCGGAAGTTTTGACGGCTATTTTTTCGCTCTTGACGACGAGACCGGAGCGGAACTCTGGGGGATGAACCTCG
>CBEVTG010000281.1:0-3650 GCA_965552745.1 uncultured bacterium | reverse complement strand
ACCTCATGGCCATGCGCCACCGGGGATCTCTCCGGGTAAGAAGGGGCCGGCTCAACTCGGTTCCTGTTTTCCTGCGGCCTGGCCCTCGAGACGTGCCCGCAGACGGTCGATGCGCCGCGTCAGCGCCTGCTGCCGAAGGCCCAGAAGGCCGAGGTATCCGGCCAGCAGAATCCAGATTAACGTGTAGGCCCAGAACAGAAGATTAAGGCTCATCGGTTCACCTCCTCCTCAGCCCTGAAGGGTCTCTTCCAGGTCGAGGACGATATCCTCGGCGCGCGCCAGTGACATGCGCAGGCCGACGAGAATGCCGTACAAGAGCAGAAACGTTGCCAGACAGATCCACACAATCGGCCACATCTCGGGTGACAGACCTCCTTCGCCGCCGCGGCCCAGGACGATGGGGTGGTGGCCTCTCCACCACTTCACGGAGAAATAGACCACGGGCACATCCAGGAAGGCGACGATGCCAACCACGGCTGCGGCCCGCGCCCTCTGTTCTCGGGAGTCCGTGTAAAGCCCGATCATCAGGTAGGCGACATAGAGGAGCCAGAGCACGAGCGTTGTCGTGAGTCGCGCCTCCCACGTCCACCACGCACCCCAGGCCGACTTGGCCCACAGGGGGCCACTCATCAGCACCATGGTGCAGAAGAGCACGCCGACCTCAGCCGAAGCCCGGCCCAGGTGGTCCCAGCGGCGCTGGCGGGTCCAGAGGTAGGCCACGCTGGCGAAGCACACAACCCCGAATGCCAGGAAGCAGCCGAGCGCAGCGGGAAAATGAAAGTAAAAGATGCGTTGCACGTCTCCCATCACACGTTCACGCGGAGCGTCCAGGAACACGCCATGAATCGATACCAGCATGCACAGCGTGAGCGCTGCCCAGAGGCTGATCGATCGAATCGTGGTTCGAAACGCCATATTTATTCCTCCGTCAGGTACTCGAAAAGCAGGATTCCCGCGGTCACGAATGCGATGTCCATGATCACGGTCAGCTTCAGCCACAAGGCAACGGCCAGGAGTTCACGGCCCAGAAGCAACGGCGTGGTGGAGCGGACCGCCGCAAGTATGAGCGGTATCGATAGAGGTAGCAACAACAGGTGTAACAAAATCTCACCACGCCGGGTGCGCGACGAAAGGGCTGCGAACAGGGTTCCGAGCGCAGCAAACCCGAGCGTGTTCAGGAGCAGGACCAGCGCGAGTGATCCGGCCGCAGGGGCCAGATTCAGGTTGAAGAACAGACCGCCAAGAAGCAGGGTCAGAACCGCCGGGCCTCCGAGCAGCAGAAGGTTGGCGAGCAACTTGCCGATGTAGATGGCACTCTCGTCGAGAGGAGCCAGGCGCAGCGCCCATAGCGCCTTGTCCTCGCGCTCCAGGCGGAAGGACTCGTGGAGCGACAATACGGCGGACAGGGAGATCGTTACCCACAGAACTCCGGCCGCCAGGTCGGCCACCTGGCGGCGGCTGAAGTCGAGCGCGAAGCTGAAGATCACCAGGACCGTGAGCGCCAGAAACAGCATGCTGGAGATGCGTTCCAGAGGACGGGACTCGCTCACCAGATCTTTTCGGACAATCAGCCACACACCGTGAAAGTAAGCCATTCGATCAGGTTGCTCCGAGCGCTCTGCTATAGGTCTTGCGCCAGACATCGGGATCGCGGGAAGGTGCTCCATCGTAGATCTTGCGGCCACCCTGCAGGATCACCAGGCGCGAGGCCAGCGCGGCGGCGCGCTCCAGGTCGTGGGTCGCAAGCAGGATGGTTCGCTCTTCACTGTGCGCCTGCGCCAGCGCCTCTTGCAGAAGTCCGGTGCTCCGGGTATCAAGACCCGTAAAAGGCTCGTCGAGCAGGAGCAGTGCCGGCTCGTGGAGCAGGGCGCGCGACAACGAAAGACGCTGCTGAAGCCCCCTCGACAGGGAACCCACCCGATCGTCCAGCCTGTCGCGCAGACCGAAGCGCTCTGCGATCTCCTCCACGCGCTGCGGCAGGCGTGAAAGTCCGTAAAAACCCCCGAAAAACTCGAGGTTCTGGCGGCAGGTCAGGGGACGGTATGCCAGAAGGGCGTGCCCCACGTAGCCCACCCCGCGGCGCCAGTCAAACGAATCGGAGCCGCGCAGGACGGAGTCGCCGAAGATCCAGGCCTCACCCTCGGAGGGACGCACCAGGGAGGTCAACAGGGAAAGCAGGGTGCTTTTACCAGCGCCGTTGGGCCCCATCAACGCCACGGCTTCGCCGCGCTGGACCTCGAAATCGAGGGGAGAGAGAGCGGCACGCGCCCCGTAGCGCTTGCACAGCCTCCGCGTTCGAACGGCCGGTTCGCCCATGCGCTTCCGGGACCCGCCCCCTCAGCCTTGCCGGGAGCCGGCTGCGGGATGGGGGTGTCTTGCGGAGGTGGCCGCCGGACGCAGTTCGTCGATCTCTTTGAGCAGGCGGATTGCCTGCGCCCGGTACTGGGATCTCAGGGTCTGGAAGTCGGCGTCGCTCAGCTTGCTCATCATGTGGTCGAACTCAATCTCACGCAGCGCCGTATAGGCTGCTTCTTTGGCGGAGAGTAGATCCCGCAAATGCCGGCGTTCCTCGCGTTCCCGGGCCATGGCGACCACCTGGCCGCCCAGAAGCGGCCGCAGCAGCAGCCACGCAACCCCCGCAAAAATCGCCACGAAAATCCACATCGTCACGAGAGGTCAGTCCCGGCGAGAAGCGTATTCCGCTTCAAACGCCTCCTCGTAAGGATCCGGAGGGGTTGCCGGTGCAGGCCCGGGTGCGGGTGTCGATCCTGGGTCGGACGCGCTACGGCGGCGCCATCTGCTCAACAGGACGCCCACCAGGGCGATCCCCAGGATCAGCGCCGTGAACGGTGCCGCCCAGGCCGTGAGGTTGAACCCCTGCGGAATAGGGGAGGCGAGGATCTCTTCACCGTACTTCTGGACAAAATTGTCGAGGACCTGGACGTTGCTGGAGTCAGCTGTGACCTGGGAGCGCAGCTCACTTCGCAAGCTGTCCGCCACGCCGCAGTAGCATTTCTGCACGACCTTCTTACCGCAACCGCAATTACAGGCGATTTTGCCACTGAGCTCCACGACACGTGCATCGATGTCGTCTGTGGACGCGGTCTGAGCTATCACTGGCACCTGCATGATCCGATCTCAGCCCCGGACGAGGATGGGCTTCTCCCGCAGGAGCCCGCTCAGCTCGTGCGCCGTGCGCTCCCGGCGATCGGGAAGGACGGCGATATGGGTTCCGATGATCAAAACAAGACCCCCGAGCCAGATCCAGTTCACCAGAGGATTCAGGTAAGCCTTGAAGGTTGCGGTATCCGTTCGCGGGTCGTGGCCGACGAGTATGAGGTAGAGATCTTCCCGCAGAGTGGACAGGAGTCCGACTTCCGATGACGGTTGATCCCAGTGAATGTAAAAGTTGCGCTCTGGCGCCAGGATACCGACGTCCTGGCCGTGGCGGCGCACGCGAACGTGAGCGGCGAACACCTCCACGTTGGGTGTGGCGTGGGATGAAGTGTCGGTGTACTCGAGCTCATAGGGCCCGAGCTGCATCGATTCTCCCCGCTTGAGCGAGGCCTGGGCCTCGCTCTGAAATACAGACGAGCCAGTGATGCCCACAAAAATCATGACGATGGCAACGTGAACCAGGTAGCCACCGT
>CBEVTG010000280.1:0-3654 GCA_965552745.1 uncultured bacterium | reverse complement strand
GAACCGCATCGGATCCGAGAAATCAGATTCGACGACGCTGAACTTTTATGGTTCTTCGTTCATCGCCGGGCCCAGCGGCAAGCTGCTGGCCGAAGCCCCGCGCGACAAGCAGACCGTCCTTACCGCCAGCTTCGACCTGGACAAGCTGCGCGCCAATCGAGCCTCGACAGGCTTCTTCCGGGACCGGCGAACCGATCTCTACCGCTGCCTGCTGACGCTCGACGGCTCCACGCCTCCCGTCTGAACGGCGGCCCCCAGCCTGTTTCCTCCAGAGACTGTTCCGCGCGGCCACACCACTGCGTTCCCGCGCGGCAGGGACGCTTTTGCCGGATGCCGGCAGCTCAGTTGCAGGGAAAGAGGTTCGGCCGCTCGACGCCCGCGCTGTCGAGATCCAGGGAGCTTTCGTTGTTCCCGCTGATGCCCGTCACGAGGTAATGGACCACTGTCCCGGGCGGGGGTGTGAAGCTGTCATCGAGGAAAGGATCCCTCGTACCGCAGAACTGCTCCGCGTTCGGTGATGCCGGATCCTGCGTGTAAGCATCGCCGCTGGCGCGCAGGGTCTCCAAATCTCCCCGATAAAGGTTGAAGCGCGTGAAGCCGGACTCGTCCTGCCACTCGACCCGGACCAGCTCGATGCTCGTGAACAGGATCAGGTCATCGTTGAGATCGCAGACGTCTCCCAAGCCGTCACTATCGAAATCCTGCTGACCGCCGTTGGGGACGGCCACACAGTTGTCACAGCCATCTCCGACCCCGTCACCATCCGAGTCGCTCTGAGCCGGATCGGGTGCTGCGGGACAACCGTCGCACACGTCGCCGACGCCGTCTCCGTCCGCATCCTCCTGCCCGGGATTCGCGTCAAAGTCGCAGTTGTCCCGGTTGTCCAGAGCGCCGTCACCGTCCGCGTCGGTGAACCCCGATAGCTGGGCTCCGCCGATGACGTAGGCCACGCCGTTGGCGTCGAGGGCGTTGAAGACTGCGTCACGTACGCCGTCGCCGTCGATATCTTTTCCGGGAGTCACCGTGTAGGCCGTCTCGAAGAATTCCTTCTCGACAGATGTCATCGGAAAATCGGGCAACGCCGGGTTGCCCAGGATGACTCCAAAGTCGCGCTCCAGTCCGGGTTCGAAAAAACGGGAGTTACCGTACACGATGAACAGCTCGTAAGGGTTGCTGAAACTCTCCGGGCCTCCAGCCAGCAGCTCATCGAACCGATCGGCGTTGAGGTTGGTGGACTGGTTCGTGTCGCCGAGGAAGCTCCCTTCTCCAGCGTAGGTGAAGACCACGATACCGGCCGGAGGTTGGGCGAGATCGATCGTCGCACCCCGCAGGTGCGGACCTCCTGCGAGCGCGTAGGTCGCTCCGTCGAAGTTGTCGAGACCGACGGCACCAAGGATCAGATCATCCACACCGTCACCATCGAGATCTCCCGAGCCGACATCTTCGCCCAGATAGCTGCTGTTTTCAGGGCCGTAGATCGTAAACAGATCCGCCGGTGGATTTGTCGCCAGGTCGATTACGACCGTTTGGTCGAACGGCCCGAAGAGAATCACCGCCTCCCCAGCAGCACTGCGCTGGTTGGAGGGTCCGTCTCCCGCGCCACCGGAAGCGGAAGCAAATAGCTGCGCGGCGGAAATCAAGAGATCGATCGCTTCATCACCGTCGAAATCTCCGGCAACCGACTGTGAACCGAAACGGTCGTCGGAATCCGCTCCGTGCACCGTCAGTCGCGCAGCGCTGTCCACGGACAGAACTGCCCCCGGCACGAAGCTGTCCCCTCCTAAAATGAGATAGAACACACCGGCTCCCGAGCGGGATCCGTCCGGACCGCTCGCGTCAGAAGCTGTGGTGAGAATGTCGTCGATTCCGTCGCCGTTCACATCCGCCGACGCTATCCAGCAGCCGAGATGCCCCCGTGGCTGCACGCCCTCGATCCTCGCCAGAGCCAGACCCGGCGGAGGCGCGGCCAGATCAACGTCAGGCGGGATCGGTTGGCCCCCGAAAAGCACGTGCACAACCCCGGCTTCCTGGACGGTGCCTGCCGCCGCGTGCGACTCTCCCATCAGGAGGTCATCGATCCCGTCGCCGTTGATGTCGGCGGTATCAATCTCACACCCAAGAAAATCGGAGCCGGCGCCCCGGATGACAAATCCACCGGACGGTGCCGATCCGTCGGCATTAAAGGAAATCTCCCGGCCCAGCATTCCGTCGCTGATCCACCCCTTCACCTGGTGGCTGTTGAAGGGCGCAAAGAAAAGATCAGAGAGACCGTCATCATTGAGATCACCGGATGCAAGCGGCATTCCCATGCCGCCGGTGAAATCGGACTGCGAGTGGATGGTGATCTGGCCTCCCTGTGTGCGCAGGTTCAGGTTCCAGGTCGGCACCAGGCGCTCCTCGCACAGGTCGCCGAGACCGTTCATGTTGTCATCCGTCTGATCGGCATTCTGCAGGCGGGGGCAGTTGTCATCGGCATCAACGATGCCGTCCCCGTCAACATCGGGATCCACCTGGGCGAGCGCAGCGGGCCCCCCCAACAGCAGGGCGGCGGAGAGGATGACGCGGAAGATCAGATTGAGACAGCTCCAATGGTGTGAAGGATCACCCCCCTGCGCGTCTGAGAGACTGACAATGCTCATGGGTTGGAACATCTCCTTTTTTATCAATGAGATCCGAATGACGCTGGACTGCTGCAGGTGTATATTCGTCGAACCACCACTACCGCCAAGCCTTTCTCTGATCAGGAGGGTGGCCTGGGATGTCCTCACGGGAGCCGGAGAGGATGTGAGGGGGTTGGGTCAGGCCGAGCCGGCGGAGCCGGCCCGGGCGGCCCGGGAGAGGGCCAGGATATTCTCCTGGGGCGCCGTGAACGGGATCTCACAGCCGGTACTGAGAACGAACGGTGCTCCGCGCGCGCTGTCGATGCACGCCCTCGCCTCGCGGAAGACCGCTTGGGAATCCGCTTCCAGGAGGATGCGGGAGTGGTCGACGTTGCCGATCCAGCCGACCGATCGCAACGGACTGGGCCTCAGGCAGAAGCGCTCACGGCAGGCGTTCGTCCGTGTGTGGGTGGCATGGCAGTCCAGGCCGTACTGATCACGGATGGAACGAACATCTCCGTACGAAAAGCTGACCGCGTCGACATCGAGAGCGAGGATGTGCTCAAAATAAGGTGTGTTCGAACAGTTGTGCTCGATGAGCTGTACCTGCGGTGCCACGCTGCGCGCGGTCTCGAGGAGCCTCCTGTGATTCGACATCACGTAACGCTCCAGATGGTGGGGGCCCATCAGCTCTCGGCAGGCACCGGCGTTCTCGAAGAGAACCGCGTCACACGCGCCGGTTCGCAGGATTGCCTTCAGATAGTCTGTAGTGCCCTCGGTGATGCGCTCGAAGAGGTCATCGACGAAGGAGGGGGCGATGAGAAAATCTATGAGCAGCGCGGTCATGCCTCTGAGCTCCGCAGCCACCAGGAACGGTGAAACGACCATTGCAATGACGTAGAGATCCTCGCCGGCTCTGTCGCGGAGTCGTGTCAGGGCCTCCACCATCAGCGGCATGCGACCGCTGCAACATGGATCCACCCGAGACAAACGCCGCAGATTTCTTTCCTCAGTGAGGGGACGCTCAACGACCCGGGGGTAGTAATCCTCAAAA
>CBEVTG010000279.1:0-3662 GCA_965552745.1 uncultured bacterium | reverse complement strand
GCCACGCGCCTCTCGGGCCTGCGCGTCGATTACCAGCCACTCGTGAACGGCAGCTACGTCGCCAGCTCACCGCAATGGGCCGCCCCTGAGGTCGCACCGGCCGAAGGAGTGGGGCGACTGGAAGCGCAGGGGGGTCAGGAGACCCAACTTTCGTGGCCCGCCACCGGCGATTTCAGCTACCACGTCTACCGCGGAAGTGTCGCAGATCTCTCCGCCACCGGCGCCTACACGGCTGACGGCACCTGTCTTGGAGAAGTGACGCTTCCGGAGGCCCTGGTTGGAGGGAGTCCTGCCGACGGGGAAGCGTTCTATTACATCGTGACCTCGGTGCGAGAGTTCGGCATCGAAGGCTCACTCGGCCACAACAGTCTCGGCGTTGAGCGACCCAATGCGTTTCCGTGTCCCTTTGATCTTTGAAAGTGTGGATCGAAGCGTGAGAATGAATGCACGGGAAACGAACTGCAATACGGGGCTGAGGGTGCGCCACGCAGCCGTGGCCGCCGCCATCGTATACATTCTTTTTGCGGCTCCGTTCGGCGGACTGCTAGCGGGAGAGAACTTGGAAGCGTCTCGACTCGATGATCGGGAGTCCATCATTGCCATTTTCACCATGCGCTGGCACTCTCTGGCGGAACCTGTTGGCTGGAGGATCCATCAGGACGGCGTGGTGAACAACAGCAGTGCCGGCAACACGACGCCGGTGAGCGTTGATAATGCGATTGCCGTGCTCGAGGGAACTTTCGGACAGTGGAATTCCATTCTGGAGTCAAGTGTGGCCGCCATCTTTGATCGAGACTGCACACTCACGGGGCTGCACCCTGGGATCGAGTGCCTGGACGGAAAGACCTCCACCGCACTGACCGGTTGTGATGGCGAGAATTTAATCACCTGGACCGATCCGCTCGCTTCGTCGGAGGGTGCTCTGGCTATCACAGCGATCTTCACGCTCACACAAGACCGGGTATTGACACCGGACAACCGGGACATGGATAACGACGGAAACATCGACATCTCACCCGACATCTACCCGGACGGCACCTTGCTTCCGGCCGGAACGATCCTGGACGCCGACATCTCGTTCAACGCCGCCGTTTTTGACTGGGTCATGGAACCGACCCCGGATCTGCTGATTGTCGATATGGTCGGGATTTCGCTTCACGAGGAGGGGCACTGGTTCGGTTACGCTCATTCTCCTCTGATCGAACCGATCCCGGTCATGTTTCCGCTGGTCGATCTGCGCAGCCTCTCCCGCCAGATAGACATGCGGGTGCTGACGCTGGATGATCGCGCCTCCGCCATGCGCGTGTACCCTCTGGAGCCGATCCATTCCAACAACTTCGGACGGGTACAGGGCCGGCTGGTCGATGGTAACGGGGTGCCGATCCCCGGCGAGCCGGTAGTGGCGATCGATCCCGTTTCCCTGGACCAGGTGGCGTTTGGATTCAGCGCGCACGCGCTGCGTGAAGCCAGCGACGGAGAAGGAACGTTTTCGATTCCTGGGCTCGCGCCCGGACAATATCTGATCCAGGTCGGAACACTTGACGGCACATACAATTACCTGAACCGTCGAAGATACACTGCCACCACGGCCTCAAGCGCTTCCGGTGGACACCGTCCCGCCTTCGCAGTGGAGGAGGCGCTTGAATCGGCTTCGGATGATCTCTTTCCGGCACGGCTCGTCACCGTGGCATCACTCGCCACCGGTGGCGCAGTGGATCTGGGAGAGATCGTGGTGAACACCGATCCGCCCAATGTCTCACCGCTTGCAGGTGCCATCCCCCTTGGCTTTGGCAACAACGAGGCAATTCTTGTGGAGCTTCCGGAAGGGTTTCTGTTTCCGTTTTATGGCATCGAGTACCGCCAGATGTTCGTTTACGATAACGGCTACGTGACCTTCACGAACGCGATCGACCCGGTACCCGATCCGATCTTCATCTTTCCTGGAACCGACTTTGCGGTTGAATCGCTCGATGAGTTTCTCACTAATTCTCCCCGCATCGGTGTATTGTTCCGAAACCATGACCCCTCCTTCGACAACCAGGGCCAGAGTACCGGAGAGAGTGATGTGTATCTTGATATTTCCAATGAACGAGTATCGTTGACCTGGGCGGTTGTCCCTGAGGTTATTTTTGATACAACGGCCAGACCAGCCGGTGCTGACACCTTCAGCCTGAATCTGTTCGTGAACGGTACCATCGAGATGCAATACGGCTCCCTCAGCACCCCGTACGGCACTGTGGGAATCACGCCCGGCGGCACGGGCGTCCAGGCGCAGACCCTGGACCTATCAGAGTTTTCGTTCTTTCAGGCCGCTCCGCTGGAGGCAATTGTGGAGGAAGGCTTCATGGGACGTATCGATTTCGATCTCGGGGTAGCGCGTTTTTTCGATGGGATGGACTTGAGCGGGGGACGGCTTCTTTTTCTGCCGGGGATCGACTTTGCGTATGCGGTGAGCCGACCGGCCCTGCGGCCACCCGAAGTCTCGCCGCCAGGCTCCACGACTCCGCTCGAGGCGGCCGGCGCACAGGTCACGCTCCTCACCTGGGAGCCTGTCCAGGCCAGCTTCAATCTGTACCGGGGATTGCTCTCGGTGCTTGCCAGCACCGGTATCTACACTCCTGATTCGTCCAGCTGTCTTGGATCGGCGATTGAAGTTCCTCAGTTCACGGATACGGACATGCCACCCCACGGGGACGGATACAGCTATCTGGTCAGCGCGGAGAGCGCCGGCATCGAAGGGTCGCTGGGAGATAATAGCGCTGGAAACGAACGCCCCAACGACACGCCCTGCCCCTAGGGTTTTCGAGCACCATCACCCTCAGCGCCGCGCGCCGTGGTGAAAAAAGACCTTTTCCAGGCGTGGCTCCGTCTGCTGTGCTTCCCGACGGAACGGCGGAAGCTCAAACCGAATCGCTTCGCTGTCCTGGTCAATCTTTCCTTCCAGGTACGGGGAGGTAGAACCTGCGAAGCCGCGCAGATCGCTAGCGGGAACATCGCGCTCGGAAGCATCCGTCATGGTCAGACGTAGAACCAGTTCCTCGGTACCAGCAGTTTCCGAACCTCGATAATCAAAATGAATGGAGCGAATAACGTCAAATGGGATTCTCGAGTTCTGCAGCAGAATGGAACCGCGGCGGATGGCGCGATCACGATAAGGGAGGGGTGTTGTCCCCGGCGAGCCACCCTCAGGAGGAGCAGCGCTCAGGAACCGTCGTTCCACGTAGACATACCGTACGTCAATAAGAGTCTCCTGCCGGATCTCCCCGCTTTTGTCAGTGAAAAGAAACGTGGCGCGGTGCTGTCTGGCCTCGACGAGCCCAGGTGCCGCGGCGAGGACACCGATGAGGCCTGTGCGGATCAGGCCCTTCAGTACCGCCCTCATGTCCGCCATCGCTGCTGGTACTCCTGGATGGTGCGGTAAAGCTCGGCGCGAAAGTTCTTGTCAAGAATGTTGCCGAACTCCTGGAACTGGGCCAGCAAGTGATTGTTGAGTGCCGTGATGAGCATGCGAGCCCGCTCGTCGAGAGGCAGATCCGCGACATTAGAGAGCAAATCCGCCTCCGCCAGGCTGCCTTTCAAATCGATCTTCAATCCCTTGATCACCCCAGCAGCTTCATAGGCGGCAGCGTCCAGCAACCCCTGCACCCGCCCGTGAACCTTGT
>CBEVTG010000278.1:0-3668 GCA_965552745.1 uncultured bacterium | reverse complement strand
GCCCTGATCACCATGGACGTCTCCCATGTGGTTCAGATTGATCGTCTGGAGATGGTCTGGGGTGGCTGGGAGAGAGGAATCGACCTCCAGGCACACGAGATAGTGATCAGCGATCTGAATGGAAACATCCTTAGCGACTCGAGCAAGATCGCTGTCGAGCTGTCGTTCAAGGATCTTCTGAAAGGAAAAATCTCACCAAAACGCGTTTACTCCATTGCTCCGAGAATCCTGATCTATCGCCCGCGGGGCGGGAAGTTCCAGATCAGCAGGACGGCGGAGACTGCGGTAGATACGGGTATGGGAACGGGAGATCAGGCCGATTCCGTGCGCCGGCTGGTGGAGAGGATATTCACGCCTCCCGATCCGACTCAGCATTTCGGTCGCTTCACGACGATCGGTGTGGAACACGGCGCCGTTGAGTTTGACGATGAGGAGCGCGGAGTCTCCTGGGAGCTGGAGGATATCAGCATCGAGGTCGTGCGTGAACAGGATGCTGTCTACGCCTTCATCGAGATCGAATCGGAGGAACTAGATCGCGACGGTATAGTGTCGTTCCGATTACCGTATAATACCCAGCAAGACATTTTGCATGTGCAAGCCGAGTTGATCGATCTCAACCCGGCGACGCTCTACCAGATCTTCCCTGAATTGGCGCCGTTTACCACGGTCGAGAACCCGATATCGGGATCGATCGCTTATGTTATTCCTTCGGGTGATGGCCCGGTGAGGAGCAATTTTCATCTGAAAACGGAAGATTTTGTGTCTGAGGGTAGCTCCATTCTCAAGAGAGATCTCTCAGCCATTGAACGGGTGGATATCGAGCGGTTCGAGTACGCTGGGACCAGCATCTCGGGTACCGGTGTGACGAAGCCCGACGGTAGCTACGAGCTGAAGGTCTGGGGGAAGAGGTTCGATTTCGGACATCTGCTCGATCGCATCTACGAGGGCGGATCTGTCCGAAACGTGGAATGGACCCACCCCTACAGAGTGGAGATCGAGCTGGATGAAGTGGTCTTCGACTCGGATGAGGGATTCCATGGATTCACCGCGAGTGCCAGCTTCGACGGAAACAGCTGGGACTCTGTGAGGATCGAGGCTGGGGTCGGCGAGGAGGCTCGCCTGTCGTTCGCGTACGAGCCCTTCGAAGGTGGACACCGGCTGAGCTTTACAACGGATGATGCGGGGCGGGTGCTGCACCTCCTGCCGAATGATTCGGAGTTTGAAGGGGGCGAGCTGAAAATCACCGGATTGCGGAAAGGAGCTGACCAACCGCTCGTGGGTGAGATCGATCTCAGAAACGCCAGGCAGACGAGCGCGCCGGTAACCGCCAAGATCCTCCAGGTGGTGGGACTCACCGGCATCGTGAGCGCCATGCGCGACGATGGTCTCCCCATAAAGCGGCTCGGAGCAGAGTTCGAATACAAAGATGGCACGCTTCAAATCCGGAAAGGGTACGCCCGCGGCGGCTCGCTCGGGATGACGGCGGAAGGGACGATCACTTTCCGGGAGGAATACCCTGTCGATTTCAAAGGTGTCGTGGTGCCGGCCGCCGGTTTCCAGACAACCGTGTCCCGGATCCCGATCCTGGGCTGGATCCTCGCCGGGGGTAAGAACGAGGGGATCATTGCCTTCAACTACGCGCTGAGCGGAACATTCGATGACCCGGAAGTCGGGGTGAATGCTGCATCCGGTGTCACTCCCGGCTTCCTGCGCAAGATGTTCTGGCCCCGCAGAAGCGAATCGAAGAGGCAGGCCAGGAAAAGGGAGGCCGCGGAAGCGGAGGCGGCGGCCGAAATCCCGGACTTCGATTTAGAAGCGTTAGGCGAGTAGCCTCACCCTATTCCCCCAGGATCGTTTTCGACACGGAATTAATCGGCTGCTTTCCAGTGGTAGATTTGTGCGGTCGGCTCAAATTCCTGCCTATGGAGATCCCACCACCGTCGATACACTGACAGGCTGGGATACCTCCGGCCGGTGACCTCGCGCAGGACGTCGCGCGCCATAGCAGCCAGTTCGGACTGATTATTCACCTGCGCAAGGATCGCCTCCACACCAGCGGACGAGTTTGCAGCCCAGTAGGATGCTGTCCGGCAAAGGTTCTCAGGGCTATAGTCGGCACTTGGGTAGAAACGCGCGAGTCGACGGGCTCTGAGCAGAGGAACCACCATCTCAGGATCGCGATATCTTTCCTCTGCATAGTGGTTGAAGATGGAACAGGCGTAGGTGAGGAGTTTGCGATCATCCGTACGGAGTGCCTTGCGGATGGTGGGGAGAAAAGCGTCCGCTCCCTTCCAGCTGGCGCGTGCCCGGATGCAGTAATCGAAGAATTGAACATCGAGTTCAAGCAAAGCCGACTTGGAGACCAGGTGGGTGTTTAGACGTTCCAGGTACTTTTCGTTCCGATAGGCGAAATCACACAAATTCATCTGGCCCAGGAAGCGGTCTCGGCCGGAGAAGAATTGCTCCTTGAGATCCTCAAATTGCCTGTCCATCTGTTCCCCGGCACTCTCCGTGCCAAACTTCTGTCCGAGCTCCACGAGAGCGCTGCGCCCTCTGGGCCCAAGTGGCAGGGGCATCAAACGAGAGAGTGCGGGTCGGATGACATCGCCAGCTTCTTCGTAGGTTCCGACCTGGCGAAGCACTTGAGAAACATAAAAGTCGTCTATTTGTTCGTGGTTTGCCTCCAGTCCTGAAAGGTAGAAAGGCAAGAGCGTCAGGTTCATAGCAGGAGGATCGTAAAATTTTGGCTTCGCAGCCGCCCAAGCCCGTGAAAACCCCTCAGCATCCTGGATGAAGTAGGTGATCACGTGATAACCGATCCAGAGACGTTCTCCAGTAGGCTCCTGCTCCGAAAGGATTGTTTTCAGCGTGTTGTCGGCACCGAAACCGAAGTCGAAGAATCGATGGCTCCAGGAATCAGTTCGGATGTTGACACGGGCAATGCCTCTTCGGGTTGTCATCCAGAGATTCTCTCCGTCCGGATCAATTGCGATGGTCAGCAACGGGTACTTGGACAAGGACTGAGGCGGGATGAGAACCTTCACCCGCTTCTTGAGTGCGGCATCGTAGACCAGCACGCCCTCACCCCCCCACGGCCCATACTCCGCGGGCCTGATGCTTGCCAGATAGAGATATCCCTTATGTTTCACCATGCGGATGATGCTCTCGCACTTCAGGACAGTCTGGTGATGCTCCACGACATCACTGGTCGTGGTGTCCAGAGCATACAGGCTGCCCTGGCGATCTGCTCCCTCCGAGCAGTAGCTCGGGGTCGAGAACCAGAGAGTAGTCCCGTCGCAAAGTAGTATCTTGGGTGGCCATTCTTGATCCTGAAGTCGAGAGGGGATAGTCAGATTTCCCTTGCAGCCCGCCTGTGAAGTTCCCTGTGTAGACTGGTTTTTGTTCTCCGAGGTAGCGCGGGCCCAACCACTCCAAACGGCTCCGCGCAGGACGTATCGGCCGGAGAATACGATGTCCTCCCCATCGAACGTAATGGAGTTGAGCTGAGGCATGACATCCGATGGTGAGGCGTCCGGTCCCGCGAGCGCGGGAGTCCCGGCCGTGAGAAAGAGAAATAGGAACCCCAGCAGAGCGAATCTCTTGACGAAAGTTGATCGGTTCATCGAGCCTCCATCTACCGATGTTCCTTTGCGCATGGCTATAGATAT
>CBEVTG010000277.1:0-3668 GCA_965552745.1 uncultured bacterium | reverse complement strand
GGCTATAGGAGAGATCGTGCTCGCGGGCCGCTGCGTTGATACGCACTACCCACAGACGCCGGAATTCACGTTTGCGGTCACGCCGATCTCGGTAGGCGTACTGCAGTCCCTTCTCGACAGCCTCGCGGGCCACTCGGTAGCAATTTCGCTTGGCGCCATAGAATCCCTCAGCCAGTTTCAGGATCTTCGAACGCTTCTGGCGGCGCTTGGTTCCTCGTTTGACTCGTGGCACGGGTCCTTCCTCCTCGGATGAATACTCAGCCGTAGGGAAGCATCTTGCGCACACGGGCACTGTCAGCGGGGCTGACCAGGGTGCCCAGATCATTCTGGCGCTTACGCTTCCTCGACTTCTGGGTCAGGTTGTGTCTCATGAAGGCATGGCCGCGCCGGATCTTGCCGGACGCAGTCAGATGGAACCGCTTGGCCGCGCCTTTGTGTGTCTTCAGTTTTTGTCGAGCCATTGCACTCCCCGTTTCTGGCGGCCTACTTGCCGCTCTCGGCGCTCGCCGCGCCACTTTTCTCCTGCATCCGCCTCGGCAGCGGAGCCAGGATGGTGGCCATAGTATTTCCTTCGCGCAGGGGCACGGTCTCGACCTGGCCGTGCTCCTTCACCTCACCGATGAGGCGCTCCAGCAGCTTACGCCCCAGTTCGGGGTGGACGTTTTCGCGGCCGCGAAAGATGACCATTGCCTTCACCTTGTCCCCATTGTGCAGGAAACGCATGATGTTCTTCTTCTTAAAGCCATAGTCATGTTCATCGATACCGGGTCTGAACTTGACTTCCTTGACAGTAAATTGACGTTGCTTTTTCTTTGCCGCGTGCGCCTGCTTGTTACGTTCGTAAAGGAACTTACCGAAGTCCATGATACGACAAACGGGCGGTACGGATGTCGGTGAGACCTCGACCAGATCCAAATTCACCTGTTGAGCCAGGCTGAGCGCCTTGGCGGGTGGCATGATCCCGAGCTGTTCACCGTCTTTTCCAATGACGCGGATCTCGCGAACTCGAATACGCTCGTTTACTCGGACCCTTCTGTCGATAACACTCACCTCCGCGTTCCGTCCCCGATCGGGGTGTTGTGGCTCAATCCTCGCGATCGCGCGAGCGAACCTTGGCCTGGCAGCTCTCGATGAAGCTGGCGAGTGAGGTCGTCCCCAAATCACCGCCGCGCCGCGAGCGTACTGAAATCTCACCGGAAGCAACTTCCCGGTCGCCCAGAACGAGCATAAAGGGTACTTTCTCGAGCTGGGCTTGACGAATCTTGAAGCCTACCTTCTCGTTCCGCTCGTCAACCTCTGCGCGCAGGCCGGCGGCGTCGAGCTCCCGGGCCACCTCGCGCGCCCTCTCGGCGGCACGATCCGTGATCGGCAGGATCTTTGCCTGGACAGGGGCCAGCCATAAAGGAAACGCGCCGGCATAATGCTCGATCAGTCCACCGACAAACCGCTCCATCGAACCGAGGACGGCCCGGTGCACCATGATGACCGGCTCCTCCTTGGAGTCGCGGTTGACATATCGTACATCAAGACGGGACGGCAGGTTGAAGTCAAATTGGATGGTCGGCCCCTGCCAGGCTCTGCCCAGCGCATCAAACATGCGAATGTCCACCTTGGGGCCGTAAAATGCCGCCTCGCCGACCACGCGGCGGTAGGGAAGGCCCACCTTCTTCAGCGCCTGCACGAGCGCGTCTTCCGCCATGTCCCAGTCGCCCGGTTCTCCCGCGTACTTCGTGGCGTTGTGCGGATCGCGAACGCTCAGATCCACCTCATAGCGCTCGTAACCGAAAGTGTCGAGCATGAAACGGGCCAGTTCGATGGCATCGGCCACCTCGTCCACGGCCTGATCACGTGTGCAGAAAATGTGCGCGTCGTCCTGGGTGAAACCCCGCACACGCAGCATGCCATGCAGCACACCGGAACGCTCCGCGCGGTAGACCGTGCCCATCTCGGCGTAGCGAATAGGCAGCTCCCGATAGGAGCGCTTGTGGCTCTTGAAGATGAGAATATGGCCCGGACAGTTCATGGGCTTAAGGACAAACTCCTCGTCCTCGTCACTCTGAAACCGGTACATGTTTTGCCGATAAAACGACAGGTGTCCTGATTTCTTCCACAGCTCGCTGCGCGACATGTGGGGGATGGAAACGAGCTGGTAGCCGCGCCGCAGGTGCTCGGCTGTCCAGAATTCATCGATGATGCGGCGCACCGTGGTTCCCTTGGAGTGCCAGAAGATGAGACCCGCGCCCGCCACCTCCTGAATGGAGAACAGATCGAGCTCTCTGCCCAGGCGTCGGTGGTCGCGTTTCTTAGCTTCCTCGACCAGCTTCAGGTGGCGGTCGAGCTCTTTGGGGGTGAAGAAAGCGGTGCCATAAATCCTTTGCAGCATTGGCCGCGACTCATCGCCGCGCCAGTACGCGCCCGCGATGCTGGTGAGCTTGAATGCGCCGAGCCGCCCGGTGGACGGCAGATGCGGACCCAGGCAAAAGTCGACAAACTGTCCCTGCTGGTAGCAGGAAACAACGTCTCCGCCTTTGTCCTCGATCAATTCCACCTTGAGGGGCTCGTTTCGACCCTGGAACAATCGGATCGCCTCTTCGCGTGACTGCTCGATTCGACGCAGGGGCAGATCGCGCTTGACGATCTCCCGCATGCGGGATTCGATGTGCTCCAGATCATCAGGTGTGAACGGAGTTTCCCGGCGGAAATCGTAGTAAAAACCTTCATCGATGACCGGGCCGATGCCCACCTGGGCGTCCGGGTAAAGTTCCTTGACCGCCTGTGCGAGCACGTGTGCTGTGGTGTGCCGGGTGATCTCCAGGGCTTCCTCGCTGGGTACCTGGACGGGTTCGACGGTGCATTCCCCGCACAGCGGCGCGGCCAGATCGACGAGCCGCCCGTCGACACGTGCCGCCAGAACCGCGCTGGTCGCACCGTTCACAACGAGCGCGGAGGCGTCGTGGGCCGTGCTACCGTGAGGAAGGCGGTGGCGAGAGCCGTCCGGCAGCTGTACGCATACATGACCGCTGGCGGCCTCACTGACCGAGCGGGAGGAATCGTGCGAACTCAATGTGTTCGGGACCCTGAAGGGGGCAAGCGGTGAACGCACCTTTGCCCGTCAGTGCTTCTCGTGGTAGGCGCGGGCGGTTTCGAACCGCCGACCTCTACCGTGTCAGGGTAGCGCTCTCCCCCTGAGCTACGCGCCTGTAGGTCGAGTTGCCGTGTGCGACAACCCCTCTCTAGAAGCGACATATCATCATAAGTATAAGCAAAGACAAACTCTAGCAGAAGGGTCAAAGGACTGTCAACGAGCCGGATGACCACCTTGCGCACGCCCCGGGCCCTCCTTTAAGATGAGCAGGCTGAGGAGTTTTTTCCGACTATGGGTTATCCATCATGCTGATTGTCATGGACCGTGAAGCCGCCCCGGAACTCGTCCGGGGGGTGGTCGAGAAAATCGAGTCGTTGGGGTATCGGGCCCACCCGATCCCGGGGGCGGATCGCACGGCTATCGGCATCACCGGAAACAGGGAACCCCTGGATCCCGCGGCTTTTGAGACTCTGCCTGGCGTTCGAGCCGCCATCCCTGTCACGCGCCCGTTCAAGCTGGTGAGCAGAGAAGTGAGGCCGGAGGGCACGGTCGTGAAGGTGGGAAATGCGGTTTTCGGCGAGGC
>CBEVTG010000276.1:0-3677 GCA_965552745.1 uncultured bacterium | reverse complement strand
TCACAATGGAGAAACCAGAGCCGATGGATGATGCCCGAGCCGAACCTGAGAATCGAGGTAGAAGGAAACCGCCGCTGGTGCGTTCGAATGCGCGAATCAATGTGGCCCAACACCCGGGTGGTCCGCCCGGCGGGCCGCAGAACGCGGCGTTCCATGACCATTTCCTCGGTAGCCTACACCTACTACGTGTACGCGGAACTCGAAAGCGATGAGCTCGAGGAAGAGGTACAGGAAGAGGAAGAGCAGCCCATGGCGGTACCCACTTCCGGTGCGCTTCTCGCCCGCCCGTCGATGCGAGAGGAGGGAGGCACTCCGGAGGGCGCTGTGTTACTCGCAGAAGCTCCCGTGTTCCGCCCTCTCAAGACCGTGCGCCAGCCCAAGCGGGGCCAGCCGGTTCAGGCTCAACAAAATGCCGTGCGCACCATCTGGGACAATTCCCGGACCTGCATAATCTTTCCCAATCACCTGCAGGCCAGCCTGCCGCCCGGTCGCTACGCACTGCAGGCAAACTTTGACGTCATGATGCGTGGCCGTGGCTGGCAGCACTCCCAGGTGGCCAGACTGGAAGGGGTGGAGATTAAGGAAGGCCAGGTCACCGAGCTCTCGATGCAGGTCTCGACGGACGGCTACGTCGAGGTCAAACCCCAGGGGCGCGTGGTGATATTCCTTCCCCCCGCGAATTCCTCCGCCGACTCCACCCCCGGCAGCGATTGACAGGTATGCCCGAGATTCGACCGCTTCGAGCACTCCGTTATGATGCCTCGAGGGTGGGCGATCTATCTCTCACCCTTTGCTCTCCCTACGACGTCCTTTCCTCCGATGACCAGGCGAGACTGCGTGCGCAGAGCCCGTACAACTTCGTGCGCCTCATCCTACCGCGGGACGAATCCGGGATCGACCGCTATCGCGCCGCGAGAGACCTGCTCGAGAGCTGGCGCCGGGACGGTACCCTGAAGCGCGATCCGACCCCTGCCTACTACTTCTACGAACAGGAATACAGCACAGGTGGTGGAGAAACGCTGTGTCGGCGGGGCATTTTCGCCCTGGTGCGCCTGCACGACTTCTCGGAAAGAGTCATACTTCCTCACGAGCAGACGATGCCTGCTCCGCGCGAGGATCGTTACCGCCTGCTCGAGGCCAGCGCCGCCCATCTCGATCCGGTTTTCGCTCTTTATACCGACCCGGACCAGACGGTCGATACGCTCTTCACTCGAGCAGCACAGGACACGCCGCTCGTCGAGGCACGCGCCCCCGACGGAGTACAGCACCGCCTGTGGCTGACCGACCGAAAAGAGGAACATGCCCGTATCACGGCTGCGCTTGCAAACACCTGGGTTGTGATTGCCGACGGGCACCATCGGTACGAGTCGGCCCTGCGTTACTCTCGCAGCCAGCCGCGGGACAATGGATCGCCGAAGCCCTGTGATTTCATGCTCATGGTGCTGTGCAACATCGATGCTCCCGGTCTCAGCGTACTGCCCATCCACCGCATGATTCACTCAGTGCCTGAATTTGACGCGCAGGGTTGGCTTCGCAGACTCGAGGAATGGTTCGAGAGCCGTCCGCTTGATCTTGCGCAGGACAACGAACGCGCCGCACAGACCATCGAAGGTGCGCTGCAACCGTTCCAGGAGCAGGGAGGTGCAGTGGTGATTGCAACCGGCAGGGAGAGGGATGCTCAGCTGCTGACGTTGCGGCCCGGCGTTGATCGGGCCCAGGAGCTCGGAAGCTCCACCGCGGGACCGCTGCTCCGGCTCGACGTCTCCCTGGTACACGGCCTCATTCTCGAGCGCAGCCTGAAAATGACCTCTGACGAGCAGCTTCACCAGACCCGAATGCGTTACGCCAAATCGACCGGAGCGGCCCTCGATGATCTGGGCTCCGGCTCCAGCCAGGCTGCAATCTTCATGAACCCCACGCCGATTCGATCGATCGTCGACGCCACCAGCGCAGGCCTACGGATGCCCCCCAAATCCACGTTCTTCTATCCGAAGATGATTTCCGGGCTGGTGATCCACCCCTTTGATGACGAGGGGTGAGCGCCCTGCGGCAGACCTTCGGAGCCCATAATTAGCGAGTCACGTTCCAGGTACGAGCCACACCAAACAGAATTCCAAAATCTTCACGCGTGTCGGATAGACCCCCAAAGAACGAAATACTGAGACGCCATCTCTCGTCCGGAAAAACATTGAGACCCAGGTTCAGGCTCTCCCCGATCACGAGCCCCGGTACAATCGAATCATCCCTGTCGTAGACCAGGTAAGCCAGAGCCTTCGTACCCAACCGCGCGCTCACGCCGGCCAGGCCTGCTGTGGTGTCATCGAAGTCAAAGGCCGGTGGATCCCCCACATGCTTGCGGCTCACCTCGAGGAAACCGGTCACTCGCGACCCGAACGGCTGGGTGTAAGAAACACCCACGCTCCAGTCGAACTCACCGGTGCCAAGGCCCTTCTCTTCATTGGCCGTGGGAATCTTGATCTTGCCGAGCGCCGAGACCCATGGGCGTCGGCTCGTATCACCGGCAACGAAGAAATACTCTCCCTTCAGAATGAGGTCGCCCACGCCGGAACGCCTTACGATCTCTCCTGTGCTATTGGGATCGATCGGGATCACGCCCCCGTCTCCGATCAGAAGACCTGGCGGCCCCTCAACGACCAGGAACGGAAAGGTGAAGGTGAAGGCATAGCGGCGTCCCTGGGATTTCAGGATCAGGGGTGCATACAGGAGATCGGTCGTCTCGGCGGCGCCATAGTCTCCGGTGAGAAAAACCAAATCGAACTCTGCGGTGAACCAGCGCGGCTGCTCCGCCGCACGAGAGGGAGCCGAACCTGGCAGCGCCAACACAAGGAGCACACCAGCCGTTCTGGCGAGCCATTTCCCTGAGAGGAACCCACACCGCCAGGCGAAGCAGTTACGGTGCAACATCAGACGAGCGGACATGAAAAAAGCCCGGCGACCTTACGGTCGCCGGGCTTTTCAGATTCGGGTTACGGCCTTCCATCCGGCCGCGAAGGAAGCTCGGGCCGCGACGGGCGGGGGATCTCCGGCCTCACGACCTGCGTCGGCAGATCAGGACGCGCCGGACGCACATCGCTGGGCCTCGCGAGGTCGGGGCGAACTGGACGCTCGGGAGGTTGGGCCATGCTGACACCACGCGCCAGCAGTTCTTCCAGTCTGGCCATCACAACGACCTGGGTTTCACCGATCCGGTCGATGGCGCTCTGGATCATCAGCGATGCTTCCTCGGGTACTCTGTCCATGGCTGCCTCGAGCTTCGACGCCGCGCGCTCGCCCGCCTGCTGGACCGCAACAATCGCCTTCTCGAGTCCCCTCAGCTGCGAACCACTCATCAGCTCATCGACATCCACTTCCGAGATGTCGACCTTGGCCAGCGCTTCGAGAGCCTTCTCGCCGCCGCGGCGGGAAACCTCGATCGCCTTCTCGATCCTGGAGCGGGCACTTTCCGGGACCTCCGCCATCAGATCAGAGAGAACCTCCAGGTGCCGTTCGGTCGCCTGCCCGACCTCCATGGCCGGCGAAGCGGCCTCCTCGGGGGTCTCGGCGGCAATCACCAGCGAAGAAACCATCACAAGAGCGAAGATAGTGGTAAAAAGTGAACGACTCATTAATTTTCCCTCCCTCTCCGGAGTCATTATCATTCTCGGATGATTATACGG
>CBEVTG010000275.1:0-3678 GCA_965552745.1 uncultured bacterium | reverse complement strand
GTCTGCTCGGTGGAGGGACGGCCGCCGAGAGCTGGGTATTGCCGGCCTTAAGGACGCAGCAGACCCGCAGGGTGCATGCCCTGGCTCTCTCTCACCTCGACTCGGACCATGCAGGAGGACTGGAGGCCATGGTGGCCGCCCTGCGCCCGGACGAACTATGGGTGCCTGCCGGGCTGAGTCCCGATGCGGTCGAAAGGCTTCGCGCCTCCGCCCGCGAGCATGGCACACGACTGGTTCCCCGGAAGGAGGGAGATAGGTGGCGGTTGGGGGGAGCGATTTTCGAAGCGCTCTCACCGGAGCGGCACGCCCCGGGGCGGAGCGACAATGCAGGCTCTCTGGTGCTGCGAGTGCACGCCGCGGGCGAGTGCATTCTTCTCACGGGTGATCTGGAGGCATCGGGAGAGCGCCGCCTGGCGGCGTCCGGTCTGGACCCCGTTTCAGTGCTCAAGGTCGCGCACCATGGTAGCCGTGGTTCCTCCGACCCGGTGTTCCTGAGGAAAGTACGGCCGCGCGCGGCGCTCATCTCTGCCGGAGTCCGCAATGCCTGGGGGCATCCGCATGAAGAGACACTGCAGAGGCTCGCCGCCGTAGGCGCCTGCACCGTCTCGACCTCGGACGGCGGCGCCGTTCGCGCCCGCATGGCGCGGGGTGTTCTGCGCGTGGAGCGCTGGCGCGGCTCGTGGGAACCGTTCGTGCGTCTGACGCCCGCCCGGTGACTTCTACCCCAGGCGGACCGGCACCGGCATGAAGGTGATGACGAAGATCGCCAGGGCCACTCCCAGGAGGATCCAGCGCGTGCGGCCGAGCGGCTGCCAGGCCAGCACCGGCGGGTGACGATCCCCAATGGCGAAGAGGAGCACCAGCCACAGTAGCCACGGTGCGGCCGCCATGAAGCCGGCGTCCGGTAGAACGATCAGCGCCGCAAGGAAAGCGGCGAACGACCAGCGCGCGGCGCCGGACACCATCCGGTGCCGGCGCGCCGACACCGAGTAAAGTAGATGGCCGCCGTCCAGCTGACCTACCGGAAACAGATTGAGGCAGGTGGCCAGCTGCCCGAGCCACCCGGCGACGAACACCGAGCCCACGAAGATTTCCTCGCCCGCAGCGAGCGTTCCCCAGCGCAGTTGCGCCAGGACCCCGACAAGCAGCGAGTCGGAGAAATAGATTCCGCTGGTCTGCGGCGGCGGCACGCCCACTCTCGCGGACCAGATGCCGTAGGCCAAAGCCGGCACACAAACCACGAAGCCGGCGAGGGGACCGGCCACTGCGATGTCGAACAGTGCGCGGCGGCTGGGTATCGGCGAGCGAATGCGTATGAAAGCTCCCATGGTGCCGTAGCTCTGGGGAAACGGGACCGGGATGAAGTGTGGCCAGGTCGCTCGCACCCCATAGCGGCGACAGGCAAGATAGTGGCCGAGCTCGTGCGCGCCCAGGATGCCGAGGACGGTCAGGCAGTAGGGGAGCCCGAGAAACAGCGCCCGGGGGTGCAAAAAGATGGCGACTGGAAAGAAGGACTGTTGCAGCGACTCGATGAGGTCGGGGAACTGGTCAGCCGCCGTACCGATCTCTCTCCACGCACCCGCCCACAGGGTGGTGAGAAACGTAGCCACGAGAAGCAGAACCGGAAGCCAGCGGCGCCCGGCGGCCGGTCCCGGCGGCTCACGGGAAGTGTCCGTGCTCAGAGGTTTCGCAGGTTTTTCCCGGGCTTGAATCGGATCGTCTTACCGGGAGGAATCTTTACTTCAGTGCCCGTACGCGGGTTGCGGCCGAGCCCCTTCTTCCGGGGTTTGACCTGGAACACGCCGAAGCCCCGAAGCTCGATCCGGTTTCCGCGACGCATCGACTCCTTCATGGCGTCGAGCACAGCCTCGACCGCAATGACGGCCTTGACCCGAGTGATGTCCGCGATGCGAGAAACTTCGTTGATTATGTCTGCTTTGATCATTTCGAGGGGCCTCCTTGCAGTCCCCCTGATCGAGCGCCACGGATTATAGACAGGCCGGCCAACCCGGTCAAGGCGCCCTGAGGCGATTACTCCTTCATTTACATTAAATTAGGTCGCCACCGCCAGATTGCAAGTCTTTTGGGTCGCATGCTAGGATGCACGTGTAACCATAAATATATCAGGGATTTAAATCAGAATTCCAGCGATTTCTCAATATGCCCCTCCCCAGCGTCATCATCGTCGGAGCCCCGAATGTCGGCAAGTCCAGGCTCTTCAACCGCCTTGCAGGGGGGCGAAGATCCCTCGTGCATGCCACTCCGGGGGTCACCCGGGATCGCCTCGAGGCCCGGATCACACTGGATCGGCGCACCTTCCTGCTCGTCGATACGGGCGGCCTCGTCCCCGGACACCGGGGAGCGCTGGAAAAGGAGATCGCGCGCCAGGCTCTGACCGCGGCCCGAGAGGCGGATCTGTTGCTGTTCGTGGTCGATCTCAAGAATGGATTAACGGCGCTGGAGCGCGATCTGGCTCCAAAGCTACGGCGCCTGGATCGCCCGGTACTGCTCGTGCTCAACAAGGTCGACGCCATCTCATCGGCGGAGGGAAACCGGGCCGAGGCATGGAGCCTGGGGCTAGGAGAGGGCGTGGAGATCTCGGCCGAACACGCCATAGGGATCAGTGAGCTTTCGGAGGCGATCGAGCAGGCACTGCCGGAGAGGCCGGTTCCGGATGCGGAATCGGACGAAGCGATCCCGGTGGCCATCGTCGGCAGACCGAACGCCGGAAAGTCCTCCCTGTTTAACTACCTGCTTGGTAAACAGCGTGCCATCGTCAGCGAAGTGCCAGGTACGACGCACGACCGATTAGAGGGTTTCTTCGAATACAGCCGGCAACGTTACCGCCTGATCGATACAGCCGGACTGCGGCGCGGGGCACGGGTCCACGAGCCGCTCGAAGCGCTCACTGCAGCCGTGGCACGGGGCGTCATGGACCGTTCCGCAATCACGCTCGTCGTCCTGGATGCGGCGCGGGGAGTGGATCGCCAGGATCTCGCGGTCGGCGGTTACGCGCTGCGCACGCACCGCCCGCTCGTCGTGGCCCTGAACAAGGTGGATCTGCTCTCCAGACGGGAACTCGAGGAACTACGAATTCTCGCTCGCGAGGAGTTCGGATTCGCGCGCTTCGCGCCCCAGGTACCAGTCTCGGCGCTCACGGGACGGGGCCTGCGCGTGCTGAAATCGACGCTGCGCACGGTCTGGGTTGAGGGCGGGCGCAGGGTCAGCACCGGAGCCCTGAACCGCCTCATAAAGCAGTTTTCCCGCCGGCACTCTTCCTCCCCCCGGAGGCGTACGATTCGCCCCCTCTACGCCACCCAGGAGGGTGTGCACCCTCCCTCCTTCATTGTCTTCGGCCACGCAACCGGCAGACCGTATTTCGCTTATCGCCGGGCGCTCGAGAACTTCCTGCGCAGCCAGCTGGAGCTGACCCACACGCCGCTGGTGCTGCGTTTCCGGTCCCGGCGCGGTTGACTCATTTAGACGATCGCACTATATTGGCGATTGTTGTAAGGGACGGTCTGTCATAAACTTAGCCTCGTTCGCGCGACTGGGCAAACAGACCGGAGTGGCCCGCCCAGATGGTTCTCTTTAACTATTCCACACGCGAACTCACCGCGAAAGTCGTCTTCTACGGGCCCGGTCTGTGTGGCAAGACCAGTAACCTTCAGTACATCT
>CBEVTG010000274.1:0-3680 GCA_965552745.1 uncultured bacterium | reverse complement strand
TTACGGACACAATCCAGTTTGTCCTCATGGCCACCACCCTGGCGATCGCCGTTCCCATTGTCATGAAGAATGTCGGGGGATTCGAGTGGGCTCAGGCCAACCTTGATGCCAGCTATTTCGATCCTCTCGGAGGCATCCCGATCTGGCTCGTTCTGACCTACGCAGCCACGGGTCTGAGCATCCTGGTGGAGCCCGGATTTTACCAGCGCATGTTCGCCGCCAAGTCGTTCAAGACGGTTCGAAACGCCATCCTCATTGGATTGTTCGTGTGGGGAGCGTACGACTGGTGCGTGACCGCCATCGGCATGCTGGCCCAGGGAGCGGTGGCGGCCGGGGCGCTATCCGCCGACGTCCACCCGAACGAAGCCCTTCTGCGCACTGTGGTGTGGGCGTTGCCGGCAGGTCTCGGAGGTGTCTTCCTGGCGGGCGTGCTGGCTTCCGAGATGTCGACCATCGATTCGTACTGCCTGATTGCCGGTGGGAATATCGTCTACGACATCTACCGGCCCGTGTTCAAACCGGAAATGCCGGATCGAGATCTGGTGCGCTACACGAAATGGGGTGTTTGTCTCTCCTGGATCCTCGGATACTTCCTGGCCTTCGCCTTCTCGCGCCTGATGGCCCTCTGGGTCTTCATGTCCACGATCCTCACCTCATCCGTCTTCGTGCCCGTCATGGTTGCGCTCTATTACAGAAAACCAAAGACGCAGGCATCCGGATTGTATTCCTCGATTGCGGGGCTGGTGGGTGCCATCGCGTACTACCTGGCCATCTACAGGATCGGCACCTTCAGCGAGGATTACGAAACGTATATCTGGACCTTCACAGTGGGTGGAATCCATTTCGAGCTGTGGCAGGAATATGCGCTTTTCTTCTCACTACCGCTCTCGATGCTCGCCTTCCTCTACGGCAGCCGCAGAGGCGAGCGGCGTCCCCCGAGAGCGCTCGAATCAAGCTCTCCGGTTGCCTCCTGAGGTAGAACATGCCGCGCGTAGTACTCGGTTCGCGCGCGGCGGCACGCTGGCGGCGCGGCCACCCCTGGGTCTACGCTGATGGAGTAGCCGCCGCCGAAGGAGTCGCGCCAGGCGATGTCGTTACCGTCGTGGACGCGGCCGGCCAGGCACTCGGCCAGGCCTTCTTCAACCCCCGCTCACGAATTTCACTGCGCCGCATCAGCTTCGAGCAGGATCCGATCGATGGCGATTTCTGGAGCCGCCGTCTGCGGGCGGCGCTCGAGCGCCGCGCCCGGCTACGGACTCCCCAGGCCGGATTCCGGTGGGTGCACGCGGACGCTGACGGCATTCCGGGGTTAATCGTTGACGTGTATGACCGATCGGTCGTGATCCAGACTCTGGCGCTAGGAACCGATTCACTCACCGATCTCTGGGTCGACCTCATCGGTGACCTGTTGCAGCCGGAGCGCATCGTGCTGAGAAACGATCCTACCGTCCGTACCCTGGAGGGGCTGCCGCGTGATCGCACCCTGGTCCACGGCGAGGGAACGAGTACCGAGATCCGCGAAGCCGGCCTTCGCTTCACGGTCGATCTCTGGGAGGGACAGAAGACGGGCCTCTTTCTCGACCAGCGCGACAACCGCCTGCGCATGGGCGAACTAGCGCGCGGTCGCTGTCTCGATGTTTTTGCCCATCAGGGCGGATTTGCGATGCACCTGGCAAGGCGGGCCGATTCGGTCCTGGCCGCGGACACCTCGGAACCCGCCCTGGCGCGTGGCAGGGAGGACGCGAGTCGCAACGAAATGGAGGGCAAGATCACGTTCGAGTGCGAAAACGCGTTCGATCTACTGGGGCGGTTGGATCGGGCCGGTGAGCGCTTCGACGCGATCGTGCTCGATCCGCCCGCGTTCGCCCGTAGCCGCAGAGATCTCGCATCGGCGCGACGCGGCTACGGGGAGATCAACCGTCGCGCCCTGAGACTACTCTCCGAGGGGGGGCTGCTCCTGACCTGCTCCTGTTCGTACAACCTGTCGAGGGCGGAGTTCACCGACGTGGTGAGGCGGGCGGCAGGAGAGGCGCGGCGGTCCGTGCGCTGGCTCGAAGACCGCGGCCAGCCGTTGGACCATCCGGTGCTGCTCGAGCTTCCGGAGAGTGGCTACCTGAAGGGTTTGCTGGTTCAAGCCGTGGACCCGCCAGCATCGCAGGCCGCTTCACGAAACACGCCTGTTGATCGGTGAAAGTCAGAGCTGATTGTACTTCGGACCACCTTCGGCGGGTGCGCGCCAGTCGATGTTCTGCAGGTTGTCCTGATCCGAAACATCGATGGGATCGAGGATGACGCAGGTCTTACAGTGGACGCAGTTCGTGAAATTGATGTGGATTTTCTGCTCGCTGCCGTGCTCGACGAGCTCGTAGACATTGGCCGGGCAGAAGTGTGTGCAGGGGGCCGTGCCATAGCGCGGGATGCAGGTGTCCGTGCAGCGTTTTGGGTCGATGATGTGGATGTGCGTGGGCTGATCCTCGCGGTGGATAGTTCCTGACTTGTAAACGGCGGTCAGCTTGTCAATGAACAGATTGCCGTCCGAGGGCAGGGCGGGTTTGGAGGATGCAGACGCCGGTGACGGCACCAGACGGGCGTAATCGGGCTGCACGCGCGGACGGTGGCGCGGTCCTCCCCCGAGGAGGGCGTATGCCTGACTCTTGATCAGTCCGGTGCGGAAGCTCCCGTGGAAGGCGTGCCGAAAGTTTCGATCCCGGTAGAGATCCTGATGGACGAAGGAGCCGGCGAGCCGGCGGCCGTACGCCGACAGGCGCTCCTCCGAGGCATCCGCGGACACAAGAGCCTCGAACGCGGTCTCCGCTGCCAGCATGCCCGATTTCATGGCGTAATGGATTCCCTTCAGCTGCCGGATGTTGACCAGGCCGGCGGAGTCTCCGATGAGCAATGCGCCCGCCGCGTACGGTTTCGGAAGCGACCAGTAGCCGCCCTCGGGGATGGTCTTGGCGCCGTAAGAGAGCACCTCTCCGCCCCGCAGAAAGCTGTGAATGTACGGGTGGGCCTTCAGGTGCTGGAGGTGGACCTGGGCATCGAAACCCGGATCGCGCCAGGCCAGGCTGGCGACGAGACCGAGCGCAAACAAATCCGGCTTCAGTGAATACAAAAAGCCTCCCCCGAAGACGGCGTTGGAGAGCGGGTGTCCCATCGTATGAACAACGGTGCCTGTCCGGGCTCGCGGTTCGGGCACGCGGATGACCTCTTTGACACCGAGCGAGTAAATCTGCGGCGTGGCGTCGCGCCGCAATCCGGCCTGATGGATGAGATCCTCGGCGAGCGTACCGTGCGGCCCCTCCCCGAGGATGGTGATGGGAGCTTCCAGGACCACTCCCGGCTGATAGTTGTTCTTGGGCTGGCCGTCCTGCCCGAGTCCCTTGTCGCCGGTCAGCACGCCGTTGACAGTGTCACCGCGCATCTCCAGCGCCACGGCGGTCGTGTCAGGAAAGATCTGCACACCCGATTCCTCGCAGAGCGAGGCCATCCAGGCGGTCAGGCGCTGCAACGAAATCGTCCAGAAGCCGCGGTTGTGGTTTGCAGGCGGCACCAGCAGGCCGGGAACGCGCAAGGCCGAGCGGCGGGTGAGAAAGACGAAACGGTCGTCCTCGATCTTCATGCCACCGGGAAAATCGCGCTCCTCGAAATCGGGAACCAGCTCGCGAAGAACACCCGGG
>CBEVTG010000273.1:0-3686 GCA_965552745.1 uncultured bacterium | reverse complement strand
CAACAACCTCGGCAACCTTTACTTCCTGACCCAGAACTTCGCCGTCGCCCAGCAGGAGTACCAGAAGGCCGTCGATCTGAGGCCCGATTTCTCCCTGGGGTATTTCAACCTGCATCTGGCCCAGTACCAGCAGTTCAACATCGAGGAGGCCGAACGGAACCTGGAGGCCGCGCGCCGTCTGGATCCCGACAGGTTGGGCGTGTTGAGCACAGCCGACCTTCCCACCAACATCGTGGACGCCCAGCTCGACATGGACAGCGTGTGGGAGAGTCTCGTCGCAAGCAGCCGCAAGACAAAAGACACCGCCTCCCCGGGTGCAGCGCTGCGCAGCCCTTACGCCCTGGGCGGGGGTGCGTCCCTGCTGGCCGCCTACGGCCTGATGTTCTGCCGCCGCAAGCGAAGAGCACGTCGATGCTTCAAGTGCGGCAAACCGTTCTGCTCGCGATGCCGCAGCGGCACGCAGTTTCCTGATTTTTGCACCCAGTGCGTGCACCTGTTTGCCAAGCGCACCGGGCTGGCACCCAGCACCAAGAAGGCAAAGCTCGAAGAGGTACGCTGCTTCGTGAACCGACGGCGGCGCCTCGGCCGCCTGCTGTCCTTGCTGGCGCCGGGGCTCGGCCATGCCTGGGGTGATCGCAGCCTGCTGGGGTTTGTCGCCATGCTCCTGTGGAGCTTCTGTCTCATCGCCGGCGTGGCGCACGACCAGCTGCTTCGATTCTCCGACCTGGCGTACGCCAACGCTTCGAGCCCCGCTGGCCTCCTGTGCATCGCAGGCGGGGCGCTCGTGTGGTTAACCGTCAACCTCATTCCGCCGCTGGCCCGGAGCTGAGTCATGGCACTTGAAGGAACTCTCAGGGATTTCAGCCTCCCCGACATATTTCAGCTCATCGGCATCCAGCGCAAGACGGGCATCCTGACCCTCAAGAACGAGGACGAAATGGTGACCGTCTCGTTTGTCGAGGGCAGCGTGGTCAGCGCCGACTCTCTCCGGAAGCGTCTCGAGGATCAACTCGGCAGCGTGCTCGTAAAGGCCGGCCACATCACTGACTCCCAGCTGGAGTCGGCGCTGAAGGCCCAGCGCGAAACGCTGAAGCGGCTGGGTCACGTGCTGATCGATAACAAGTACATCAGCAGCCAGGACCTGCGCCACGCGCTGCAACTCCAGGTCACCCAGGTCATCTATCGCCTCTTCCGCTGGAAGGACGGCGAATACCACTTCAGCCAGGAAGAGAAGGTCGATTACGACCGGGAAAACTTCACCCCCATCAGCGCCGAGAATATTCTGATGGAAGGTGTGCGCATGGTCGACGAGTGGCCGATGATCGAGAAGAAGATCCACTCGGCGGAGATGGTGTTCCGCAAGGCCGATCTCGATCAGGGGGTGGAAGTCGACGAGGCCATGTCCCTGATCGAGGAAGACATGGATTTCCACCTGGGAGAAGGAGGGGAAGAGGAGGAGAAATCCTCACCCGCTGCCGACCCTGAGATGGCGATCCGCCTCAGCCGCGAGGAAGGGTGTGTCTACAATCTCGTGGACGGCCGCCTGAACATTCAGGGAATTGTCGACCGCAGCCGCATGGGGGAGTTCGATGTCTACAGAGTCCTCTTCGAGCTCCTGAACCGCAACCTGATTACCGAGGCGATCAACACGCCCGCCGCGGCCATGAAGGCGGCGCGAAAGGGTGTTCCGGGAAGCGGTCTACTGGTGCGCGTGGCCGCCGTGGTGCTGGCCGTCGCCTGCCTGGGAACGGTAGCCCGCCAGGTGCACGCGATGCGTCCTCTGTGGCCTCTTGCGGGCCAGGAGGGAAAGTCCTGGGCGCAGATCCAAATGAGCATCGGCCACAGCCAGCTCGAACGCCTCGGATTCGCCATCAAGGTCTATTACCTGGCGTTCGGCGCCTCCCCAGACAGCCTCGATGAGCTCCTCGAGCGCGGCCTCATTCGCTCGGCGGACATGATCGATCCCTGGGGGAGGGAGTTCCATTACCTGCAGATGGACGGGGGGTACGTCCTGGCCGCCTATGATCGATTCGGGGACGGCCTTGACTCTGAGCTTCGACTTCTGGAGGCCCTCCCGGGGGCCGGAGTCGTACGGGACGGTGCGATCCGGAGTGCACAACCCGTATCATCCGACTCGGAGATGATCCTTCTCGAATAACTCCTGGATCTCCCATAAACTGCTACAAACATTACTATTTTGTGATTTTTTCAATTTCGGCCGGCTTCCTTGACAGGCCCCATGGGGCCTCTTATAGTAGGGCGCAACTGATTAAAAGAGCGGAGGATAGCGCCCAATGAGCAAGATTATAGGAATTGACCTGGGAACCACGAACTCGGTCGTGGCGGTGATGGAGGGGGGCAAGCCCAGCGTCATCACCAACCCCGAGGGGAACCGCACCACCCCGTCCGTGGTGGCATTCACCGACAAGGGGGAGCGGCTGGTGGGCCAGGTGGCCAAGCGCCAGGCGATTACTAACCCCGAGAACACGATATCTTCAATCAAACGATTCCTGGGGCGAGCGACCTCGGAGGTCAGCGAGGAAATGAAGCTCGTGCCCTTCAAGGTCGTGCCCGGCCCCCACAACGACCTGCGCGTTGAGATTCGGGGTAAGCAGCATTCCGCACCCGAGATCTCCGCCTTCATCCTGCAGAAGATGAAGCACGCCGCGGAGGAGTACCTGGGACAGAAAGTGACCCAGGCCGTGATCACGGTGCCAGCCTACTTCAACGACGCCCAGCGACAAGCAACCAAAGATGCCGGACAGATTGCTGGCCTGGAGGTCCTGCGCATCGTCAACGAGCCCACGGCGGCCGCGCTCGCCTACGGACTCGACAAGAAGGAAAGCGAGATCATCGCCGTCTATGACTTCGGCGGCGGCACCTTCGACATTTCGATCCTCGAGGTCGGCGACGGCGTCGTGGAAGTGAAGGCCACCAATGGCGACACCCACCTGGGCGGTGACAACATCGATCAGCGCATCATCGAATGGCTGGTCTCGGAGTTCAAGAAGAAGGAAGGGATCGACCTTTCGAGTGACAAGATGGCCCTGCAGCGCCTCAAGGAAGCGTCGGAGAAAGCCAAATGCGAGCTGTCGACCGTGGTTGAGAGCGAGATCAACCTGCCCTTCATAACCGCCAACCAGGCGGGACCCAAGCACCTGCTCGAAAAGTTGTCCCGCGCCAAGTTTGAGGAGCTGACCCTGGACCTGCTCCAGCGCTCCCTGCCACCCTGCGAGCGGGCGCTCAAGGATGCCGGTCTCAAGCCCGAGGACATCAACGAGGTCGTGCTGGTCGGGGGTTCCATCCGCATCCCCAAGGTCCAGGAACTCGTCAAGCAGTTCTTCAAGAAAGAGGAACTCAACAAGGAGGTCAACCCGGATGAGGTCGTGGCGGTGGGAGCGGCTGTCCAGGCCGGTGTGCTCGGCGGTGACGTCAAGGACGTGCTTCTTCTGGACGTCACCCCTCTGAGCCTGGGCATCGAAACCCTGGGAGGGGTGTTCACCAAGCTCATCGAGCGCAACACCACGATCCCCACGAAGCGCAGTGAGACGTTCTCCACGGCCGCCGACAGCCAGACCAGCGTCAGCGTGCTGGTCTTCCAGGGCGAGCGCGAGATGGCCCGTGAGAACCGCAAGCTCGGCGAGTTTAATCTGGATGGAATTCCGTCAGCTCCTCGGGGCGTGCCC
>CBEVTG010000272.1:0-3695 GCA_965552745.1 uncultured bacterium | reverse complement strand
GCGGCTGGCGTAACGCCTCCAGCACCCGGGGGCGGAACTCGCTCAGCTCATCCAAGAACAGCACCCCGAGGTGGGCGAGGGTAATCTCACCAGGACGCGGATCGGCGCCGCCGCCCACGAGCGCGGCCTGCGAGATCGTGTGGTGGGGAGACCTGAAGGGTGAATCGACCAGCAATCCGTGGCTCAGTCGGGCGGGGTCCACGGTGCTATAAATGCAGGACACCTCGATCTGTTGCTCGGGAGTGAGCGGAGGCAGGAGGGTGGGTAAGCGTCGCGCCAGCATCGTCTTTCCGGCGCCGGGCGGTCCCATCAGAAGCAGCGCATGACCTCCCGCGGCGGAGATTTCGAGCGCCCGCCGGGCGTGGGCGTGACCATGGACATCGGACAGATCCAGGTGGGGTCTCGGCCTGCGGCGGATCTCGGGCTCACTTCCAGCTGGCCCCGGGGGCGGCTCCTGGCTGCGCAACGCCTCCACGCACTCGGAGAGTGAACGAACCTTCCAGATCCTCACTCCCGGCACAGGTGCCGCGCCGGCAAAGCCGCCTACCGGCAGGCACAGGCATTCGGCTTTGTGCCGCTGAGCCGCCACCAGCGCCGGCAACACTCCGGGCACCGCACGGACCTCACCTTCGAGCGACAGCTCACCCAGGGCCCACACACCCGAGAGACCCACCCCGTCCAGCTGGCCGCTCGCGGCCAGAAGGGCCAGGGCTATCGGCAGATCGAGGCCGGTACCCTGCTTCGGTAGATCGGCGGGCGCCAAGTTGACGGCGATGCGGCGCGACGGGAACTCGAACCCACTGTTACGGATGGCGGATTTCACCCGCACGCGGCTTTCGCGTACGGCAGAGTCGGGTAGCCCGACGATTGTGAGGACGGGCAGGCCCGCTGACACGTCGATCTCCACCACCAGAGGATGGGCTTCGACGCCCCAAAGGGCCGTACTGCCGATGCGCGCCACAGGCATGGTTCAGCCCCGGCGCGTGCATCGATGCTGCTGTGCGGGAAGGTGTCGTGCGGCTCTCGAACCCAGCCTACCACGGAGCCCGGAGACCCATCAAGCAGCCCCTTTCGCGTACCCACTTTGCTAGACTTTGAGGACTTTTGGGAGGAGAGAATGACGATCCAGGAGAGGCTCGATTCGCTGCCGTTGCGCGGGTTCCACTACAGGCTGGTGATCCTGTGCGGTCTGGGCTGGCTCTTCGACGCCATGGACGCCCTGCTGATCGGCCTGGCAATGCCGGTGCTGGCGGACGAATGGGGGCTCAGCAACGTGCAGAGGGGTCACCTTCTGACAGCGCACATGATCGGCATGCTCGTGGGAGCTGCGGTCGCTGGCCGGCTGGCGGATCGATTGGGCCGCCAGCGTATGTTTCAGTGGACGCTGCTGCTGTTTTCCATCTCGACGGGACTGTGCGCCGTGGCTCCCGACTACGGAACACTGCTGGTGATGCGCTTCCTGGTCGGCCTGGGTCTTGGCGGTGAGCTCCCCGTTGCGAGTTCCCTCGTTGCCGAGCTCTCCCCCGCCGCCCACCGCGGACGGCTCATCGTCCTCATGGAATCGTTCTGGGCGGGCGGCGCGCTGGTGGCGGCTCTCATCGCCCGGCTGATCCCGCTACTGGGGTGGCGCTTCGTTTTTCTGGTCGGAGCTCTGCCGGCATTCTATGTGCTGATTCTGCGCCGGAGCCTTCCGGAATCGCCGCGCTTCCTGATCAGCCAGGGAAAGGCGGAAGAGGCGCTCGAGGTCTTGCGCCGGGTGGAAGCTGCCAGCCAGGAGCCTCCGGCCCAGGTAGAGCCCGCCCCGTCGGTTGCCGCGCCCCGGGCGCCTATACGGGATATCCTGGGACCCGATCTGCGGCGGCGCACGCTCCTCTTGTGGGGACTCTGGTTCGGGATGCTCTTCTCTTATTATGGGATCTTCAGCTGGCTGCCGTCGCTCCTGGCCGAGGCAGGCCACAGCCTGGTGCGCACCTACAATTACACGATCCTGATCACCCTGGCCCAGATCCCGGGATACTTCGCCGCCGCCGCGCTCGTGGATCGCCTCGGGCGGCGGCGCACGCTGATCCTGTTTCTGGTGCCGTGCGCACTCTCCAGCCTCGGCTACGCGGTCTCCACGTCGGGGGTGGCGATCGTTCTGTTCGGGGCACTCATCTCGTTCTTCAACCTCGGTGCCTGGGGCGTCGTCTACACCTACACGCCCGAGCTGTACCCCACACGTCTCCGAGCCACGGGATCCGGCGCGGCCTCCTCGATGGCGCGCGTCGGCGGCATCCTGGCCCCCCTGGCCGTGCCCGCCGTTCTGAGCGCCACGGGCAGCCAGGCGTACGTGTTCGCCATGTTTGCGGGGGTTCTTCTGGTGACGGCAGTGGTGGCCTTCGCGGGAGAGGAGACGGGAGGGCAGAGCCTGGAAGCGATCTCGAAGTGAGGATGGGGTTCGCGCCGCAGCGCGATCCACTCAATGGGCTCGATCAGTCGGTGTAGATCGAGAGCGTGGTTCCCGGCATCAGGACCTCGGAAGCGCTGATGCCGTTCCAGTTGCAGATCTGTCGGATCGAGGTGCGGTAGCGACGGGAAATCGACCACAACGTCTCACCCCGGCGGACCCGGTGCAACACGGTACTTCCCGCTCCGCTGGGAGGGGCGCTGCGCGGCGTCGACTTCTTCGCCACCTGGATCTTGCCCGGCTTGCTCTTGGTGGTCCGGTAGTAGACGGTCAGCCGGCGCCCCGGGTGCAGGAGCGTTGAGGAGCCCAGGCTGTTCCAGCGCTGGATGGCCCGCACCGACGTGCGGTACCGACGGGCGATACCGTAGAGCGTCTCTCCCCGGCGCACCCGGTGGACGATTCGCTGGCCCCGCTTGTAGCGGGCACGGCTCGGGGTTCTGGCCTCCCGCACGGCATGGATCTCTCCGGCGGGTCCCAGCGGGACTGTGAGCACCTGCCCCACCGAAATCCGGTGGCGGTTGCGAATGTTATTGGTTTTCTGCAGTGCCCTGACGCTCGTGTTGTAGCGCCGCGCGATCGTGCTCAGGGTCTCCCCTTTCTTGATCCGGTGCCGGGTATAGGTGAGTCGTTTGTCCCGCGGCACCTCACCAAACGCCTTGGCGAAGCGATCCCGGGTTCCCGGAGGCAGTTTGACCTCATAGACACCCGAGTCCGGGGGCGTCATGCGGCGGCGCAGCTCCAGATTATAGGAGCTGATCTCCTTGGTGCTGACTCCTGCGCACTCGCCAATGACACGCAGCTCGGTCGCGGAATCTACCTCAGCAGTCTGATAGCGCCACTCGGGATCGTACTCTGCCTTGAAACCGTAACGCTCCGGATCCTTCATGATCAGGATGCTGGCAAGAATGGCGGGGACGTAGTTCCGCGTTTCACGCCTCAAGTATCGCGATTGACTCAGGCGCCAGAAATCGCGCGTCCCCATACGACGGATGGCTCTCTTGATCTTTCCCGGCCCGGCGTTGTACGCAGCCATGGCCAGGTACCAGTCACCGAAGAGGTTGTGCAGATCTCGCATGTGGCGTGCGGCCGCCCGCGTGGCCTTCACCGGATCGGATCGTTCGTCGATCCAGTAGTTCCGGCGCAGTCCGTACGTGCGCCCCGTTGAGGCGATGAACTGCCAGAGTCCCTTGGCGTGCGCACGGGAGTAGGCCCTTGCCTTGAACATGCTTTCGACTTGCACCATGTAGAC
>CBEVTG010000271.1:0-3728 GCA_965552745.1 uncultured bacterium | reverse complement strand
CTGCGTTCGAAGCTGGAGTCGGGCTTCAACCAGCTCCTCGTAACCCGCGCCGATCTCACAGCTTTCGTTCCCGCAGAGCAGGGGGCGCGGGATCTCGGTGGAATGTTGTGGGGAAACCGGGGCGGCTTCCAGTACCGAGCCGCCCTGCTAGACGGCTCCGACCAGGACGCGCCGCAGAGCAGCCTCCGGGGGGCCGCCAGGGTGAAGTACAACTGGTTCACCCACGAGACTACGTTCGGAGACTCCGGCACGTACCTCGGCGAGAAACGGCTCCTGCAGATCGCAGCGGACGTGGATTTCCAGAACGATCGCGCCGACCCTGACGATCTCCTTTTTCCAACCCTGCTCCGCGACTACCACGCGTGGGCCGCCGAGATGTTCTACGAGGAACCGTTCGGCGGCAAATGGGCTCTCACCGTCGAGGGAGCCTATTTCGAGCGTGAGGATGACTACGTCGATCCGGGTGTCGTCACGCGCACAATCGAGGGGTATTACGGCCAAGTTGGTTTTCTACTTCCCGGAAACGTCGGGCCCGGGCGCCTGCAGCTTACCGTACGCTACGAGGAGTACGACAGGGAGCGAGGCTCCACCCTCCTGATCCAAAAGAATGTGAGCTACGGGCTCAACTTCTATGGTAGGGCGCACAATGGGAAGATCCAGTTCCAGTACACGGACCGCGACGAGGAGCCGATCGAAATTGACAACGATGAGTTCGTGCTCTCCGTGATCGCGACCTTCTGATAAACACAGGACGCTCCCGTTTCAATAGAACTGATAATGCACATGGTTCCTTCCGACCGGATCCAGGCCGGCCCCTGCTTCGCGACTCGATCGGTTTCCACCCTGTCCCTGATCGTCCTCGCCGCTCTCGTACTTTGCTCCGGTGTTGCCACCGCACCGCCTTCTGCTTCCGTGGAGCCCCCGGTCGGCTCGATGATCCTGGCCACCACGACCAGCACCTACGACACGGGACTGCTCGATGCGATCATTCCGCCGTTCGAGTCGCGCACCGGTGTTAACGTGAAGGTGATCGCTGTTGGGTCGGGGAAGGCTCTGGCGATGGCGGCACGGGGCGAGGCCGACCTGGTGCTCTCTCACGCCCCCGAGGCGGAGGTCCGGTTCATGGAGCACGGCCACGGAACGCTGCGCCTCAGGATGATGTACAACGATTTCGTCCTGGTCGGCTCCCCCACGGATCCCGCTGGCGTTCGGCGCAATTCCAACATTGGAAAAGCGCTATCAACCATACAGCGAAACCGTGGCATTTTCGCTTCGCGCGGAGATGAATCTGGGACCCACATGATGGAACAGAAGCTCTGGTCCTCGGCCGGCCTGGAACCACCCTCAGGATCTTCCTACCTCGAGACCGGACAGGGTATGGCAGCCACGCTGCGTGTGGCCTCCCAGAAACGGGCCTACACGCTCACCGATCGGGGCACCTTTCTCGCCCAGAAGCATGTTCTGGATCTCGAGATCGTGTTCGAGGGCGATCCGGCTCTTAAGAACATCTACCACCTCATCGTCGTCAACCCGGAGAACGGACCCCGCGTAAACATCGACGGTGCAAAATCACTGGCCCGGTATCTGCTGGAGGAAGAGGTCCTGAAACAGGTGGGCGAGTTCGGACGCGATCGTTACGGCCAGCCTCTGTTCTTCCCGGATGCCGAGCCGTATTCCGAACCCTGATCGCCCTCCCCGAGCACGGACAGATGGGACGAACCGGCGCCGTCTTCAGACCACCCAGGTGGTTCAGCTTCAGGCTTCCGTTCGTGCGCATGAAACTCCTCCCATTTCAGATGCTGAATCGCCCGGGTGCTTTCCTCCTCGGTGGTGCCTGTTTGCTCGTGGCAGCGATCCTCCCCGGGCACTCTCTTGCAGCCAACACCCCGAGGCCCGTTGTCTTCGCGGTGGGCACCAGCACGTATGACACCGGGCTTCTCGATCTCCTGCTCCCGGAGTTCGAGGCCGAGACCGGTATCCCCGTCAAGGTGATCGCCATCGGCTCGGGACAGGCGCTGGCCATGGCGGAACGGGGAGAAGCGGATCTCGTCCTGTCGCATGCCCCCGAGGCGGAGAAAGAGTTCATGGCCCGCGGACTGGGCTCCCGGAGCTGGCGCATGATGACCAACGACTTCCTGGTGGTCGGGCCGGCATCCGATCCGGCCGGAGTGCAGCGATCACGAGGTGCGCGCGAAGCGTTCCAGCGCATCGAGAGATCAGAGGCGCTTTTCGTCTCACGGGGTGACGAATCGGGAACCCACATGCTCGAGAAGCGATTATGGCGGCTGACGGACCACCCTCCGCCGCCGGCGGCGCGCTACATTGAGACCGGACAGGGACAGGGCATGACGCTCCGGATCGCATCGGAGAAAGGGGCATACGCCCTGGCTGACCGCGCGACGTTCCTGATCCAAAAACACGTGATCGATCTCGAAGCCCTGTATGAGGGAGATCCGATCCTGCGAAACGTGTACCATCTGGTCACCAGCAATCCGAAGAACGGCCCGCGCGTCAACGAAGAAGGCGCGCGGCGGCTGGCGCGTTATCTGCTCTCGCCCCGGGTGCTCGATATCCTGGACGAGTTTGGCCGCCACCGATACGGCCGACCGCTCTTCGTATCCAGTGCGGAGCCTTTCGATGCGAGCGCGCACTGACGCAGCGTGAATCGTGCAGCTGATCCTTGAAGCAATCAGAGAAGCCGGCGCCCGCCTCCTGTCTCCCGATGCGGATCTGCTGAGCGCGACCTGGCGTACGCTCCAGGTGTCGGGAACGGCAACCTTCATCAGCCTTCTCCTGGGCGTTCCGTCCGGAGTGGCGCTGGCTCTTTACCGTTTTCCCGGGCGCATCGTAATCGTGGCACTCATCAACACGGGGATGGGATTGCCTCCGGTGGTGGTAGGCCTGTTCGTCATGCTGCTGCTGTGGCGCAGCGGTCCGTTCGGATCACTCGAACTGCTGTACACACCCTCCGCGATGGTGATCGCGCAGACGCTCATCGCGCTGCCGGTGGTGGCGGGCCTGAGCCTGGCAGGCCTACAGTCGCTGCCGGTGCGCCTGCGGCTCCAGCTTCAGGCTCTGGGAGCTTCGACGCTGCAAACCGCCTGGCTGCTGTCACGAGAGGCGCGTCTGCCACTGCTGGCGGCACTCATGGCGGGCTTCGGCGCCGTGATCAGCGAGGTCGGGGCGTCGCTCATGGTGGGCGGCAACCTGCGGGGCTCGACCCGCGTGCTCACTACCGCCGTCGTGCTCGAAGCCAGCAAGGGAAACTTCGCGAGCGGCATCGCACTGGGTCTTGTATTGCTGGTTCTGGCCTACGCAATCAATGACGTGCTGACGCGGCTTCAGCAGCGCGGCCGAGGACGGAAAGCATGACAGCGGTTCAGCCAACGGTTCTGGAAATCGAAGACCTCACCGTGGTCCGCGGGGAACAGTTCCAGTTGAGAGTTCCCAGTCTTGTGGCCCGCAGCGGTGAGACACTCGCCATCCTGGGACCGAATGGGGCCGGAAAATCGACCCTTCTCGAGGTTCTTGCACTGCTTCGCCCTCCGGACCAGGGCACGGTTTCCTTTCTCGGCAAGAGGGTATCCATTCCCCCGCTGCGGCCGGACCCGTACCGAGAGCGAGATCTCCTGCGATGCATTTGGCCCTTGCTCAGCCACTACGGACCGAAGTTGAGAAAGCGAGGCAACTGCTCCTGCGGCGGCTCAGCTTCGGGGCGTACCGCGAGC
>CBEVTG010000270.1:0-3729 GCA_965552745.1 uncultured bacterium | reverse complement strand
CGGCCCGGCCGGAGTGCTCATCGTCGTGCTCCTCTGGGTCTACTACGGTGTGCACGTGCTGCTTCTTGGCGCCCACTACTCCCGCTAGTACGCGGAACGCTTTGGTTCACGAAGCGCGAGAAACTAGCCGCGGCTTGAGCCCTCACCCGTTCTCCTGCGAACCCACAGCACCCGGGCGTAGATAGCCAGGTTGACCGCTACCACCAGTCCACCCAGCAGGATCTGTGCACCGCGCGTCAGCCCTGCGGGATAGACGAGGCCGACCAGGTAACGCTCCACGAAGCCGGTCTCATAAGCCACTCCTCCGGCGCGTGCGCGCAGCCAGTTCTCCAGGGGCGTCAACGGACACACACCGTTCGTGAACTCGATGATCGCCGCCCAGCAGACCGCCGGTACGTGAACCCAGACCCAGTTCCACCGGTGCAGGAGCAGGAACCCGCCCGCCACGACAAACAGGATGAAACCGAAATGCACGAGAAGAACCACGTCCGCGAGGATTGAGTCGATCATCGCAGTTCCGTGTCACCGGGAGCCGGCGTGCTCGCGGGCGTCCGGGGCGCAGCCAGGTAGGTCTCCAGGAAGGCGAGCACACGCGCCTCGTACTCCGGTTCCGCAAAGCGGTGAAAGTCAGTGTGCGATGCCCCCGAAACGATCCACATCTCCTTCGGATCGGGAGCGGTGGCGAAAAGTTGCCGCGTCTGTTCGGGAGGCGTGCGCCGGTCGTCGCTGCCGCCGATGACTAGAACCGGGCACCGGATCCTGGCAATCCCCTCGAGCGGCCGCAGATTCTTGACGCCGACTCCCAGTCGCGGTTTGATCTGCAGGGTGAAAAGCGGCGCCAGCCCGGCGGCCAGCGGCCCGAATCGGATACTCAGGCGCGCCTTTACCGCTTCCCGGATGTCGGAGTAGACGGCCTCCAGGATCAGCGCCTCCACCGGCAGTGGCTCGGGTCCGAGCACGCTGGCCGCCCCTCCGAGAGAGACGCCGATCGCTACGATTGGCTCGGCGGGGATCTCCGAGCGCAGGAACTCCACGGCCGCCCGCGCGTCGTGCGCCTCCACGGCGCCGAACGTGATCGTCTCGCCTTCGCTGCTTCCGTGCGCCTGAAAATCGAACAGCAGGACGTGGTAGCCGTGGCGGTTGAGGAAACGCGCGCGGCGTAGCATGGAGCGCCGGTCCGAGCGCACGCCATGCATCAGCACGGCGCCCCCCCTGCCCTGGCATCCGGGAATGTGCCAGCCGCGAATCCAGGAACCGGAGCCGCTCAGGAACTCGACTTCGCGTCCTTTCAGGTCTGGAGGAAGGGGTCCGGACACACGGCGCACCGGAGCGGTCAGAGCGCTCCCGTACCATAGAGCACCGCAGAGCAGTGTTGCGACGGCCACCGATGGGGCCAGCAACCAGCGGGCAAGGAACTTTCTTCCGTGAACCCCGCTAGAAGAAGTCGGAGGCTGCGGCGCGCCTCCAGTCGGCACGTGTGACCCTCCAGGTTCCCGCTTCCTCCCGGAGCACGAGGTCGAAGCGATGCAAATCCGCCTGCAGGCGAGGAAGATCTTCCGCTCCCAGGATCGGCTCTCCGGCCATGGCCACAAACAGACTCGTGCGGGCGGTTTCCGGCTCCGGGAACGTGATCTCCTGCACTCTCGTCAGCAGATGGATCGTCTCGTGCCGCAGGAAATGGTAGCGCAGCAGTCCCAGAACGGCGCGACGGTCACGGCCCGATCCATCCGCGTACTCCCCCGATATCAATCCCTTCAGGGTGGCCAGATCTTTCGCCTCTACGGCGGTCTCGCCTCTGGAAAGAGCGGTGCGGATGCGTGACTCGGGAGAATCCTTGCGACAGGCGGAGCCCCCCGCCGGCAGCAACACCAGGAGAGCAGCGGCTGTGGTAAGGATCTGTCTCAACGATCCTTGTTCAGATCGAGAGCTGCTGAATTGATGCAATACCGTTTTCCGGTCGGGTTCGGGCCATCCTCGAAGAGGTGTCCCAGATGGGCCCCACAGCTTCCGCAGCTGACCTCGGTGCGGCGCATTCCGCGGCTCCGGTCCTCGGAAAGGCGTACGTGTTTGGCATCGATAGCATCCCAGAAGCTGGGCCAGCCGGTGTCGGAGTCAAACTTTGTATCCGAACGGAAGAGCTCTCCGCTACAACACACGCAGCGGTAGACACCGTCCTCCTTGCAGTCCACGTACTTGCCGGTGAAGGGAGGCTCCGTTCCCCTGAGCCGGCAGATGTTGTATTGCTCCTCGGTCAACTGCTGCTTCCATTCCTCTTCTGACTTCTTGACTTCGTCAGCCATGCTTCATCTTCCTCCTGCGTCAACCGTTGAGCTCGGCGAGCTCTATCTCCGTCAACTTCCGTATCGACAGCTTGTAGCCCTCGTAACCTGCGATCCCATAAAAAACCAGATCCATGGGGCTGAAAGTGTGGACCATGAGCTGTCCCACAGCTCCTGCATCCAGGTTCGACATCACCTCGAGAAACGGCACTCCCTCCTGACGGGCCAGCATGCCACAGACGGTCAGCAGGTTCCCCAGCGCGCAGCCAAGCAACGACAGCAGGGCACCCGCCACTCCGAACGACTTGTCGATTCCCTTACCGGCGAGGCGAACCAGATAGCCCACCAGAAATCCGATGCCCACCGCCATCCAGCCAATCTGGTATCCGGTGAATACCGTCACGGCCGCCCAGAGGCCCGCTCCCACCACGGCTCCGAGGCCACCGGCCAGCACGCCGGCAACGAGATTCTGATCCGCCCGGAGACGATCCAGGATCAGCTCCAGCCGGGTCGTATCGATCGGTGCCGCGGTTTGCTCCTGGGTCTGCTGTCCACCAGTCTCATCCGCCATGTTTTCCTCCCTCACAGGCGTTCCCGCGGCGCACCGCATGTCGATGCGGCGCGCGCCTACCCCCCGGCCACGGCGGCCTGGGGACCCTCGAACAACGTCCTGACGCTATCCCGGGAGAGCACGACCAGCGTAAAGACACCAAGGATCGTGCCAAGCGGCATGCAGAAACAGGACAGGGCAGCCAGCACCAGGCAGAACGTGTGGTGGCGCCTGGCCGCCAGAAATTTCCCCGCCAGGAGCAGGCCAGTGGCGAACGCCAGACCGACCAACATCATCCCCGCACCCACGGCCAGGAGGATCCAGCCGACAAATTGCTGTTCGGACCCCTCTGGCATGTCCGCCGACTCGGGCAGGTGTCCGGTGAGCATGAGCCCCCCCATGACGAGATAGATCACCGGAAACAGGGAGAACAGAAACCCGAATCCGGCCAGCACGTAATGAAAGATTGACAGCAGTCTCAGGTGCTCGAGGTCCTGGTTCATTGTGCCTGCACCTCCGCGTTTCGCAGTCTGCCTTCGACGTTTCCCATTCTACCGGCGTTCGAGTGCCAGACGCACGCCCAGTCCCAGGAGAATGGTCCCTCCCAGAGCATCCACGCCTCGTCGAAACCGGCCCCCCGAAACCAGCGAGCGCACCCTCTCCAGCGAAAGCACCAGAAAGATCAACCAGAGGATGCTCACCGTCCAGTGAAGCGCGGCCAGAAACAGCGACTTGAGGAGTACCGGATCGCCGGCACGCAGGAACTGCGGGAGCAGCGCCAGGTAGAAGATCGCAACCTTCGGGTTGAGGACGTTGGTCAGGAGGCCTTCCATGAAAGGAGGCGAATCCGGGCGTACGCTTCCTGACCCGATCTCATCCTCCGCACCGGATCGTCCTCGG
>CBEVTG010000269.1:0-3751 GCA_965552745.1 uncultured bacterium | reverse complement strand
GGGATGCCGTGCCGGGGATCTCTGGTCGATTCCGGCCGGAAGCGAGCGCATCTCCGCCACCTGGTCCGTGACCTTCTGGCCCATGAGATGGCCTCCCAGACCCACCTTGCACCCCTGGCCGATGAAGAACTCGCAGCCGTCGGCGAGCTGCAGGTGGTGGGGGTTGAATCCGTAGCGCGATTGGATGCACTGGTAGAGCCATTTCTCCGAGAAGCGCCGCTCATCGGGGATCATGCCGCCCTCACCCGAGCAGGTGGCGGTGCCCGCCATGGTCGCACCGCGGGCCAGGGCCACCTTGGCCTCGTACGACAGCGAGCCGAAGCTCATGCCGGTGATGTAGATCGGAATGTCGAGCTCCAGCGGACGCTTGGCACGGGGTCCGAGGACGGTCTTTGTCAGACACTTCTCCCGGTATCCCTCGATGACAAACCGGGTAAGGGTGCCGGGCAGGAAGGTGAGGTCGTCCCAGCTCGGAATCTTCTTGAATATCGACAATCCGCGCATGCGGTAGCGACCGAGTTCGGCCTTGATGTGGATGTCGTCGATGACCGCGGGCTGGAAAATGAAGCTCGAGCCGAGGACCGACTTGTTGCGCTGTTTGCTCATGATTTCATCGCCTCCACAGCTCGCTCACAGGACAATCTTCTTCTCCGACGGCTCCAGATTGTCATAGTTCCAGAGCTGCTTGCCGGCCACGATCTTCTGCAATTTGGCCACGCCCCCAGGCGCCTCGAGCCCGTACATGGCGAGCTTGTGCTCGAGCCACTTCATCTCCACCTCGGTCATCTCTCCGGGCACCGCATCGACTCCCAGCGAGTGGATCTTTCCTCCAACGAAAATCGTTCCGTCATACATGGAGTCTCCGAGGTTCATTCCGGCATCGCCCAGGATGACCATGCGTCCGCGCTGCATCATGAACCCGGAAAACGCGCCGGTGCGGCCTCCCACCAGGATGGTGCCACCCTTCATGTCGATTCCCGTGCGGGCGCCCACATCCCCCTTGCAGATCAGATCCCCCCCGCGGATGGCGGCACCGAAGCAGGACCCGGCGTTCTTCTCAACCACGATCACTCCTGCCAGCATGTTTTCGCCGCAAGACCAGCCGACCCGGCCGCGGATCCGCACGTTCGGGCCGTCGATCAGTCCGCAGCCGAAGTACCCCAGGCTCCCTTCGAAATCGAGCTTCAGGCGGTTCAGGATGCCCACGCCCAGAGAGTGCTTGGCGAGGGTATTCTTAACCACGATGTGACCGAAGCCCTGGCCCATGAGCTCGCGGATCTTCACGTTGAGGGCCGTGGCCGCCAAGTCACGTGCGTCAATTTCCGCTCGCTTCTCGAAATCAACATCGAACGAATCCGGGTAAGCGAGGTTCTCGCCTTCCTCGGCCGAGAAGAAAATCTGCTGGCTGCGGCCACGGAGCTGCTCCGTGTGCATTCCCATTTCGTACGACCTGTGCTTAGAGGTCATTTCTGCCATACGCGAACCTCGCCTTCGTAAGGGTCGAACGTATCAATCTCTTCCTTGAAGATGCTACGGATGGCAACTTCCTCCGAGGCCAGAACGATGCACTCCTCACTTTCGTAGAGAACCATCGGTTTGGCGGCCATCACATCCTTGGCCATGCCGAGCTGATCGGATGTCGCCACGACGTAGGTGAACACTCCGTCGAGCGCATCGAGCGACTCCTGCATGGCGTCTTTTAGCGTGGTGCCGGTCTCAATCTTGTCCGCGAGATAAACCGCGATGAGCTCCGAATCGCAGTTGGACATGAAGCGGTGACCTTTATGCTCGAGCTCGCGCCGCCCCTTCCAGTAGTTGGTGAGCTGTCCGTTGTGAACGACAGAGACATCGTTGAAAGGGTACGCCCAGTAGGGATGGGCGGACCGGATGTCGACATCTGATTCGGTTGCCATGCGCGAGTGACCGATGGCATGGCTTCCCTGGTAGCCGGAAAGACCGTAAGACTCGCACACCTGACGGGCATCTCCCAAATCCTTGACCAGCTCCAGCGAGGTGCCGATGGAGAGAATCTCCACCCCGTCGATGTCCTCGATGTAGTCGGCCATGCGGCGCAGGTCGCCTCCGTACTTAATGACGTAGCGGTAGGCGTACTCGGTTGCCGCCTGCTGCTCGACGATGTGGATCTCCAGTTCCCGCATGCGCTCGTCGATGATCGCCCGGCGCTGCTTGATTTCCTGGTGAATTTGGAAACCCTTCTTGAGGTCCTCCCCCTCAGCGACCTTGAACCGCAGGACGTACTGGCCGTCGATGGGAGGTCGGTAGAACGCAAAGCCGGTGGAATCCGGCCCGCGGTGTCTGAGGGCCTGGAGCATCGACGTGAGTTCGTTACCGATATCTCCCGATTGACCTCGATGAATGATGCCAGCGATTCCACACATCCTTCTGCGCGCTCCTTTCTATGGCAGGCAGTCCATGTAGGTCTCTACATCCCACTCGGTCGGGGTGGCGAGAAACTTCTCCCACTCGTCGCGCTTGTAGTGTGTGAAAACCCTGTACATCTCTCCCGGCAGGGCCTGCTTGATCACCTCATCCTGATCGAGAGCATCGAGCGCCTCTCCCAGGGAGATGGGCAGTTTTTTGAGATGGTCGAGCGTGTCAACATGGTCGTAAATGTTGCGCTGCTCAGGCTCGCCCGGATCGAGCTTGCGCTTGATGCCGTCGTCGCACGCCTTGAGCAAACCGGCGGCGACAAGATACGGATTGCTGGCCGCATCGACCGCCTTGTTCTCGAAGCGTCCCGGGGCTGACACGCGCACAGCGCAGGTCCTGTTCTGGTAGCCCCAGATGGCGAACACCGGGGCCCAGAAGCCGAGATCCAGCAGGCGGCGGTATGAGTTGACCGTCGAGCACCCCAGCGCGGTCAGGGCGCGCAGGTGCTCAATGACTCCGCCCATGCAGTTGAGGCCAAGCTTGCTCGGTTTGCGGATATTTTCCGTGTCTGGCATGAAGGTGTTCTCTCCGCCCTTGCGGTACGTGTACGGAGCCAGCAGGCCCGGCATGGGATCGTTGTCGATCGGGTTGACGACGTCCTCGCCTCCGCGCCACAGGGAGAAGTTCGTGTGGCAGGCGGATGCCGACACGCCGACGAACGGTTTGGGCATGAAGCAAGCGATGATGTTGTGCTCGCGCGCGACCTGGGCGCAGATCTGGCGGAACGTACTCAGGCGATCGCAGTTCCTCAGTGTCTCGTCAAACGTGAAGTTGATCTCGATCTGGCCGGGCGCGTCCTCGTGATCACCCTGGATGACGTCGATGCCCATCTTGCGTCCATATTCGACGACCTTGAGAAACACTGGACGCAGAGATTCGAACTGATCAATGTGGTAACAGTACGGCTTGGAGAAACCGCCGGCCGGCTTGCCGGATTCATCCTTCTTCAGCCACATCATCTCGGGCTCGGTGCCGACACGCAGGTGTAATCCCTTGTGATCCTTCTGAAACTGCTCATGCAGGCGGCGAAGGCTGCCGCGGCAGTCCGAGGTCAGGTAGGCGCCCGGGTTTTCCGGATGCTCCCGGCCTCGAAACACGGTACAGAAGACCCTGGCGACCCGCTTGTCCCACGGTAGCTGCACGAAAGTTTCGGGCTCGGGTAGGGCAGCTAGCTCCCAAGCCTCGGGTCCGTAACCGATGTAGCGGTTGTGTCGGTCGATGAAGAGGTTCGCAGTAGAGCCGTAAACGAGCTGGAATCCCTTTTGAGCGAGCGTCTCCCAGTGATCAGCCGGCACACCCT